>NZ_BSTC01000001.1:0-261391 GCF_030269305.1 Kineosporia sp. NBRC 101731 | reverse complement strand
CGGACGCACGGACGCAGGCTCCCCCATCTGGGCTCGGAGTCCGGGTCCGCTCCGCGCCTAGCCATGTGGTCCAGGTCTGCCGTGCAACGTCAACGCCCCTCGTGAGGCGGCGAAGACTTGATCACGGTGTCGCCCTTGCCTCTCCCGTTGGGTGCTGCCGTGGTGGCGAGCGTCCGCCAGGCAGGGCGTTCCGTTGGCAGTCCTTCAAAGGCGCAGCATGTGCCGGGTTTGCTGATACTTGCTGGCCGACGGCAGAGGTGCCGCTGATTCACGTGAAACACGGCAGTTGGGCTAGAGGACTCAGATATCAAGGGCTCGACGCAGCGGAGGCTGTGGGTGGACCGCTACCGACGACGCACCGTCCAAAGCTCCAGGTCCGTTTGTGACGAGACAAATCTTTGAACGCCACCCCCAAGGTCCACCCAGACCGGCCAGGCCACTGAAATCCCGATGTAGGGCCCGGAGAGAGATCAGTTTCACCACCGGTGCAGCGCGATGGCCTGTTCGCAAGATCTGCCGTAGACGGAATCGGGAGAGGTCAGCCCTTCGAGCCATCCGGCTACGGCCACACAACCACGCCAAGAGTTCCTCGTCGGATCCGTAGTGGCCACCAACGTTCGCCGGCCCTCCTTCATTGGCGATCATGCAATCCTCTAGCCCGTGAGGACCCAGAGGTGCCCCACTTCCCTGGGGAGATTTGCAGGATCACGAAGGCAAGGTGGCCAGCCCTCGTGATCACCCACGCCAGTGACTGGGAAGGGCGACCACGCTTCGGCTATTGCGGTCACCACGAAGATTGCAGTAATCCTCCAAAGCTGACCATCTTCGTTTTCCTGAGCAGACACACTTTCCAGGGCAGGTGAGGCACCTCCCGGCCAGGGATTGTGGGATCGCATGATCACGAACAAGAAGGCGTGAAGCGGGCGATTGGCGAAGGTTCCTAGCCGACGGACCAAGACCATCGCGAGCACTGTGCTCGTGTCTCAGATGGCCCCCTGGGTGGCCCGCGCGGCGCCGCAGTTCAGGACATCAAAGCCGGTGACTTCTATCCTGCAGACCCCTGGATCCTCTGTGTTCACTCAAGATCCGTACCACCTAATGGGCTCTGAAAAGGACATGAGCCGCAGAGGTATCGAACCATCAGGAAAAGCCTGGAAACACCAGAAGCCATATGGGAGGTAGGCCGGCGGTGATACGCGGGGACAGCCCGAGGCTTCGCTGTGGATCAGCATTGACGTGTTCGCGATCAATCCTCTCGACCGCTAAGCGGACGACCGCAGCCGGGGCACAACAGCTGCCCTGCGCACCAAGCGTCGTCGTGTGTCACCGGATCAACACCGCCGACGCCCACCGATACTGCGTCCGTCAGCTGACGAGCGTCCGCTTCCCGATGTCACCGGATGGCGAGGATGGTCAGATTCTGCGTTTGCTCGGGTGCGAGCGGCGCGGCCAAGTGCCTACCAGTCATCGGCCAGGATCTGACGCTGTTGTAGCGCGAGACGGCGTCGTGCCACTTTCCTATGGAGCATCGCCGTGTGATCGGTGGGTCGAGAGCTCTGGCATCGCAGTAGGAGCAGATTCATCTGAGGATGATCTGTCTCGCATGTGGCGCCACCCTTCTCCGGTCGCCAGCGCATGACAAGAAAAGTTGGCTGGCTAGTCAAGACCTCGAGATCAGGCCGTCGCCACAAGCCATCTCGCCAACCCACTGTCCACAAGACAGACATGAGCCACGCGGGGACCAGCGACACGCGCAGTCGCCATGCTCAAGAGTGCCTTCGGCCGTCACAAGCCAAGGCTGATCAGACATGACCAGTGGCTACGCCATAGCGCTCGTCCACTTCCAGGGCTAGTGCGGTAGCCACAGATGTCCGCCGGCACTCCCCGGTTCGTGATCATGCAATTCCCCAGCCTTCCCCGGGGACGTGCACCACCTCCTCGGCGAAGGAATGCATGATCACGAACCGGGGAGGTGGCCAACCTTCTTGGTCACTGCGCTGGGTTCTGGCACCCGCCGGCCTATGCCTGAGTCGGATGGCAAGCTTCAAGGGTTCTGCGGGGCTGCACATGGATCACCCAGAAATAGATCCGACAGCGATCGGAAGGCCTTGCCAGACAGCCAGACAGCCAGACACTCGGGGGTCCTCAGGCTGAGCATCTGTGACGGCCGTTGACGATCGTGGCTCCTGGAGGCTCAGGCCCCCCGCACCCGTCATGCAGACCGCCCTTGAACCCGGGCCGCGACGCAACACACCTCAACTGAGGTGGGCATCTGCTCTCGCACCGTAACCGCGCAGATAGAGCTGGATGCTTGTGCAAAACATCTGTTCAAACCGTCCCGCAGGTCTGTGGACGCGAGTTTTTCCACAGCGCTGTACAGGGATGGCGAGGGCACTGCAGACATATCGCAGGCAGTTGTACGCGGGTGGTCCAGCTCAGTGAAGCTGCAGGTCAAAACCACGTTCGGGACAGAAGGAGATTCCACGACGATGGCAGTGCCGGTGACCAGAGGCTAGGAAAATTCACAACGCACAGAAGTTATCCACAGGTCTGTACACAGGGGAGGTGGAGGCCTGTGGATGACAAGGGGTCACTGCCATCCTGATAACAGAAAGTAGCCATAGTGAGTGACTTCAGGTGATTAAGTAATCACGCAGAGATGATGGTCGTCCTAGAAGGACTGCCCCATCAGGTAGTCAGCGCCGACCCGAACAAACCCAACCACATGAGGGTTAGAGGCCCGTTATGCAGGGCGACTCCGTGCAGCACCGGTGCTGAGCCTCAACAAGAAGGGGGCGGGTGAACCTTTCGGTCCACCCGCCCGCCGCCATCTGATCCAAAGAGCTGAGAGTGCTGACTACCGTCGGCGTCCTGTGTCAGATCGGTTGGTACCGCGGGAAGACGGTGTCTTCTTCTTGCTCGCGGCCCCGGTCGACGAGCCCGGGCTGACCTTCTTCTTTGCCTTGGAAACCTTGCCGGTGCGGCCGGCGACGATCCGCACTGCCGTGGTGGGCGTCCCCAAAACGGACTCACCACAGCGCACTACCTCGGCCGACGCAGCCCCTAGAGCGGTGAGGGTCTCACCGGCGGCGACCAGCTCGTCCTCTGCGCTGTCGCCCTTGATGGCCAGTAGCTGGCCGTCCTTGCGAACGAGGGGCATGGACCACTCGGCGAGAGTGGGCAGAGCGGCGACGGCACGTGACGTGACGACGTCGAAGTGCTGCCCCGACTCGGCCACGATGTGAGCCTTGGCCCGGATGATCTCGACGTTGGTCAGGCCCAGCTCAGTGATGATCTCCCGCAACCACGTGGTGCGGCGGAGCATCGGCTCGATCAGGTAAACGGTGAGATCGGGACGGGCGATAGCCACCGGAATGCCAGGGAGGCCCGCGCCACTACCCACGTCGCCGAGCTCGGCGTCGTCGGGCACGAGCTCCTGGAGCACGGCGCAGTTGAGCAGATGACGATCCCAGATCCGCTCGGCCTCACGGGGACCGATGAGCCCACGCTCGACGCCGGCCGTGGCCAGAGCCTGGGCATATGCATGTGCGAGGTCGAGGCGTGGCCCGAACACGGTCCGGGCCGCCGCGGCCTCTTCCTCAGTAGGTTCGACAGGCACGAAGTCTCAGGACTCCGCCGGCAGAACGACCACGTGCCGGTTCGGGTCGACGCCCTCGGACTCGCTGGTCAGGCCGGCCTCAGCCACCACGTCGTGGACGATCTTGCGCTCGAAGGCGCTCATCGGCTCCATGGCGACAGACTTGCCACTGGTCTTGACCTGCTGGCAGACCTTGGTGGCCTTCTCGGTGAGTTGGGCGCGGCGCTGCGCGCGGTACCCGGCGACATCAAGCATCAGCCGGCTTCGCTCACCGGTGTTGGCCTGAACGGCGAGACGGG
Source organism: Kineosporia sp. NBRC 101731 (assembly GCF_030269305.1). NCBI lineage: Bacteria > Bacillati > Actinomycetota > Actinomycetes > Kineosporiales > Kineosporiaceae > Kineosporia > Kineosporia sp. NBRC 101731. The sequence goes on along the minus strand of NZ_BSTC01000001.1, from coordinate 257,494 downwards.
TCAGCTCCTGGAGAGCTTCCAGCACCTCGCCGCTCGAGCCGACGAAACGGCGCAGGGCCCGGTCGTTCGCCCCGTCCGCAACGATTGCGACGGACGCGCGTCCGTTCTCCACGTCGATGTCGATGTCCCCGTCGACATCCACGATGTCGAGGAACTCTTCGAGGTAGTCGGCGGCAACGTCGCCCTCTTCCTCAAGATCCTTGATGGACGCTCTCGAGCGGGAAGACCTCTTCGAACCACCCGCGGCAGTGTCCTCCGCGGCCTCGGAGGACTCTTCCGTGGTGATGTCGTCGGCAGCCGTCGTGGGCTCCGCGTCATCCACGGGACGCTCCTTGACCGTCACTGCTTCGGCCTGTTCGCCGCTCTCCATGAACCGTCTCCTCACATCGCAGCCGGCTCGCCGAACGGCAAGCCTGGCACCGGTCATCCCCCGACGACCGGCCACATGAATTCCATGATGTCTGACGAACGATTCGCGACCGGAACCCGGCCCCACGGTGCGGGAAGGGTTCCGGTCGCGGCGCCGAATGTTCCCGGCGCTCGAATACTCGAGGCTCCCGGGACCCTGGAGGGGCCGGGAGGTGCCCCCATTTTACGTTTCGGTCGCATTTCCTTGTGCGCGGCCCTGCGTCTTCGGTGCCTTCTGACCGCGGTTCTTCTTCCGGCCCTGCTTCTGCGCGTCGGCCTCGGGCGAACCCGGGACCGGCGCGTGGCCGGAGGACGAAGCTTCAGGTGCCGGAGCGATTCCGGAGGTGACGGTGCCATCGGTCTTGGCGACGGCGCCGGCCTGCTTGGAACGCTGGGCCTTGGTCTGCTTCTTCGGCTGCACGCGCTGGACGGTGTCCACCACGGCCTCTTCCTCGACCGGCTCTTCCTTGGCCGAGCCCAGACCCAGCAGCGGCTTGCCGCGCTTGGCCCGTCGCTCGTTCAGGGCCTTCTCAGCAGGCGAACCCGGAGCCGGCATACGCCGGATCACGTAGAACTGCTGGCCCATCGACCACACGTTGGTGGTGAGCCAGTAGAGAAGAACACCGATCGGGAAGTTGACACCGGACACCGCAAAGACCAGCGGCAGCACGTAGAGAAGGATCTTCTGCTGCTGGGCGAAGGGGTTGTCCAGCGCGGACGCCGGCATGTTCTTCATCATCAGCTGACGCTGCGTAATGAAGGTCGCTATCGACATCAAGATGATCAGGATGACGGTGACGATCTTGGTGCTGATGTCGGAGGACCCGAGGAAGGTGTCCGACAGCTTCGACCCGAACAGGGTCGAGTTGTTGAGCTGCACCCGCAGGTCCATGCTCAGCGGCCCGATGGCGAAGTCGCCGTTCAGCACGCGGAACAGAGCGAAGAAGATCGGTGCCTGGAGCAGGATGGGCAGGCAGGACGCGAACGGGTTGGTGCCCGTGTCCTTGTACAGAGCCATCGTTTCCTGCGTCATTTTCTGACGTGAATCAGGATCCGTCTTGCCCTTGTACTTGGCCTGGATCTTGCGCAGTTCGGGCTGGATCAGCTGAAGCCCTCGGGAAGCCTTGATCTGCTTCACGAAGAGGGGGATCAGGACGATCCGGATAACGACCACCAGGCCGACGATCGACAAGGCCCAGGTGATGCCGGATGACTCGGGCAGGCCGATCGAGGTCCAGACGGAGTGCCACCCCACCATCAGCCAAGCGACGACGTACTCGAGGGGTCTCAGGATCTGCGTCATCGGCTCCTCGCCGGATCAAGCGGCACGTCGTGATGCGGACGGCGCGCAGTTCTGGTCAGTGGGAGCCACCCGGCTGTCTGCCCTTGAGTCGTTGGACTCGGGCTCGGCGGCGAGTGGCGCGGGCGAGTCTGCCTGAATCGGCATGGTCTCGTGCGCGCCGGGCTCGCACCCGGACTTGCTCCTGACCGGTGGAACGTGGTCGACACCACCGGCGTTCCAGGGATTGCAGCGCAGGAGGCGCCGCCCGGCCAGCCAGGAACCCCGGAGGGCTCCATGCTGCTGGACCGCGGTGAGCGCGTACTGCGAGCACGAGGGGTAGAAACGGCAGGTCTGCCCGTAGAGCGGGGAGACCAGCAGGCGGTACAGGATCAGGAACCCGATGATCAAAAGCCTGGGTACGCCGAGAATCCGGCGAGCTGCTCCGACCACCAGTTCCGCACCACGGTGCAGAAGCCCGCGGGAGAAGAACCAGGGTGTGACAGAGCCCGCCGGCTGCTCAGCCACGGTCGTTCCCGGCAGTCGGTGACACACGATCTGGACCACGCCTGCGTTCGGGCCCACCGCCGGAAGAAGCACGGAGGGCCGCCGCCAGTGCGTTGTCGAAATCGTCCGCGAGGGTCGACGAGCCTGCGGCAGCTGGATTTGCGCGCACCACGACGAGAGAGCCCGACGGCAACGCCGCCAGGCGATCTCTCGTGATGTGACGCAGTTGCCGCTTCACGCGATTCCTCACCACTGCCGGGCCGACCGCCTTTGACACGACGAAACCAACTCGTGCCGGCGAGGCCGGATCCGAACCAGTGCGGTTCAGATGGATGACCAGGGTCGGCCGACCGGCGCGACGACCTTTGCGCACTGCAGCAGAAAAATCGCTGCCGTGACGCATTCGGTGAGCGCTGGGAAGCACCCTGAGACCGGAACGGCCGGATCAGGCGGAGAGTTCCGCGCGACCCTTCCGGCGGCGGGCGGCCAGGATGGCGCGGCCGGCGCGCGTGCTCATACGCAGGCGGAAACCGTGCGTCTTGGAACGGCGCCGGTTGTTCGGCTGAAACGTCCGCTTGCTCACTTGGGGACTCCCAGATAGTCAGTGCTGAGGCGATCGGTGCGGCCGGTGACGGGAATGCCACAGCGACCGCTGACACCGACCTCCATCGGACGCCCACGCAGGGTTGCGTGGACATGCGAAGAGAGGTCGCCGTCAAGCCCTCTCACGGTACGGGCGCACACGCCCCCGGTCAAACTCGCACCGCGGGGCGGGCCTCGATACAACGTCTGAGCTTGATCAAAGCACCGATCAAAGCCCTGGGCAACGCTTCGTCGTGGGCACCTCAGCAAGCCATCACCGGCACGGACGGGTGACCGACGGGTGACACAGGTGCCCTGACGACGTGCGCCAGGTACCTCGTCCTCAATGGGAGTGGGCCCAGGAACCCGGACTGCACCACGCGCCGTTCAAGGGGGCAGGGGGCCATTCGGATCGGGGCCCGGGGCCGTCGGCGATCAGACGGGTGGATGCAAACGTGAATTCGGCGTGATGTGCATCGCTGCAGTTATCCACAACCTGGCAGGTCGGAGCGGGCGAATGTGGATTTGCCGGAACGCCGTTCGACGCTTGGCGCGACCATGGTCACCCCCACGCAGCGGTCCAACGAGCTATGGTCCTCTCTTGTGCTTCTGCCGCTGCGATGACACGCCGAACTGGCTGGTCATTGACACGTAGGTCGGATTTGCAAACCAGGTCCGCCACTGATGGCGATGGGGGCCTGGTGGGTTCGACCGGGCTCGAGTGCACACTGGACCTGGTCCGGCCTCTCGTTCATACACAGGGTGTGGACAACGCTGTGGACGAACGACCGGATACGGACAGGTAACGGAGGTGAGCGGCGTGGCAACGCCGAACGAGGACTTCCCCTCAGTCTGGCGCCGGGCCCTCGATTCGCTCGATTCAGTGGGCGTCACCCCGCAGCAGCGCGCTTTCGTGCGTCTCGCGCGGCCGGTCGGCCTGCTCGACGGAACGGCCATCCTGGCGGTCCCCAACGACCTCACCAAGGAGATCCTGGAACAGCGCGTCCGGGACACGATCACCGGGCTGCTCTCGGAGCATCTGGGCATCCCCATCCGCCTGGCCGTGACGGTCGACTCCTCCCTCGCGGGCGGGGAGCCCGTGCACGTGCGTACGCCGGCCGGTGGCATCCGGATGTTCGACTCCGAGGAGAACGCCACCTACGAAGTGCGTAACCCGAAGTCTCGTTCGGGGGAATCCGGCTTCGGAAAGCCGCGAGCAGACTTCCGCGTCGACTCGCACCTGGACAACTCCGGTCCCTGGCACCCGGGCGCATCCTCGCGCTCTGTGCCGGACAACCGTGACCTGCGGCCCGACGGCACCGACCGCGCCGAGCGCAGCCACTTCGACCGGTACCAGAGCGGCGAGTACCAGCAGCAGGACTACCCGCCGCCCCAGCCCGACTACCGTCCTGATTACCCCGGCCAGTTCGGCGGCTACCCCGGCACTCGGCATGAGCCGGACCGGTACGAGAACGACCGTTACGACGGCGAGCGCCCCCGGTTCGAGAGCCGGCGGGAGATGCGCCAGAACAACCGGTACGACGGCGAGACCCGGTACGACCCCGAGCAGGGGCGCTTTGATACCGAGCCGACGGAAACGCCCCGGCAGGAGCCGGACCAGCTGGGTTTCGACCTGGACACCGGTCAGGACGAGAAGGCGGACGACCGTTTCGGCAGCACCCGTTACGACGGGTCCCGTCTCGAGCGCGACCGCCCCGAGGGCCAGGCCGAGCAGCCTTTCGAGCGACCGGCTCGTTCTCGGTTCGGGGTCGAGGCCGATCCGACTGAGGACTCCGCGGCGGAGAACGACGCCGCTGACCAGCGCGATGAACAGTCCAGTGACACCTTCGGCTACCACCATCAGGGTGATCCGGACGGCCCGGACACGTTCGGGCCCAACCGTCGCTTCCGGCATGACCCGCCCTATGCCACGCCGAGCCGTAACACGCAGAGCGACAGTGGTTTCCGTGGTGACTCACGCGGTGGTCAGAGCTCAGACTCGATCATCGACATCCGTAACCTCGACCGTGCGAAGCCCTTGGAAGGCGCAGCGCCGGGAAGTCAGGGCGGCCCCAACCCGCTCGGTGTGCACAATCCGGGGCAAGCTACCGGCCTGCCCGCAGCCGCATCCTCCGAACCGCATCCGGAAGACCGCCCCGCACGTCATCGGGCGCAGAAGCCGACGGTCGAGCCGGCCCGGCTGAACGCGAAGTACACCTTCGAGACCTTCGTTATCGGTGCCAGCAACCGGTTCGCCCATGCCGCGGCGGTCGCCGTGGCCGAGGCGCCGGCGAAGGCTTACAACCCGTTGTTCGTCTACGGGGAGTCGGGTCTGGGCAAGACCCACCTGATGCACGCGATCGGCCATTACGCGATGAACCTGTATTCAGGGGTGCGCGTGCGGTACGTGAACTCGGAGGAGTTCACCAACGAGTTCATCAACAGCATTCGTGACGACAAGGCGAGCACGTTCCAGCGGCGCTACCGCGATGTCGACGTGTTGTTGATCGACGACATCCAGTTCCTGCAGAACAAGGTTCAGACGCAGGAAGAGTTCTTCCACACCTTCAACACCCTGCACAATGCGAACAAGCAGGTCGTGATCACCTCCGACCTGCCGCCGAAGCAGCTGTCCGGGTTCGAGGAGCGCATGCGATCGCGCTTCGAGTGGGGCCTCATCACCGACGTGCAACCGCCCGACCTGGAGACGCGGATCGCGATCCTCCGGAAGAAGGCCATCGGCGAACGCCTCGAGGTTCGGGACGATGTGATGGAGTACATCGCATCACGCATCTCGACCAACATCCGTGAGCTCGAGGGTGCTCTGATCCGGGTGACGGCGTTCGCGAGCCTGAACCGTCAGCAGGTGGACCTGTCGCTGGCCGAGATCGTGCTGAAAGACCTGATTCCTGCGGACGACACCCCGGAGATCACGTCGGCCACGATCATGGCCCAGACTGCGGCGTACTTCAGCGTCACGCTCGACGACCTGTGCGGCCCCTCGCGCTCCCGTGGGCTGAGCAATGCGCGGCAGATCGCCATGTATCTGTGTCGTGAGCTGACCGATCTGTCACTGCCCAAGATCGGGCAACTCTTCGGCGGCCGCGATCACACCACAGTCATCCATGCCGACCGCAAGATCCGCACCCAGATGGCTGAGCGGCGGTCGACCTACAACCAGGTCACCGAACTCACGAACCGGATCAAGCAAACCTCACGCATGTCCTGACCTGGGGTTTCTCAATAATCCACAGGTGTTGTCCACTGACTGTTTGTTTTTGAAATGGTGGACGATGAACAGCTCGCAACCAGCTCGTCCGGGCCTTGTGCCTCTTCCTGGGTAAGGGTGCAACGCTCGGGGACTACTCCGGCCCTTACTGCCTGCCGTCGTCGAGCCGGGTGTGCTTGCCAGATGCCGCAAAATTGCTGATAGGGCAGTTCTTTCCGATGCTCCTGGGGAGGGGCGGCGGAGGGCAGCCGGCGAATCAGGTGGATGCGTATGGGCCGCGGGCCCGCGATCGCAGATGGCGGGGTGTCCCTTCGGCTGTGCCACCGGAGGAGCACCCTGCTGTGCCGAAGGAAGGTGCCTGCCGCCTTCCTTCGGACCCTTGCGAGCGCAGTGGCCGCCCGCGTACGTGGCAGGGCCGGCGCGTGGGGTACGGGAGCTCCAGATCTTGGTGGACGTCGGCAACCACTACGTGCGGACGAGTTCACTCCACTGATCGTCAAGGACGGTCGTGAGCAGGCCCGATACGGCGTGATCACCGCGACCTGGGCACCGTCCGGTGGACTCGGGCCGTCAGGCGATCGGGCGCCGGGCGAGGGCACAGGTGAGTCGGTGAACTTCGACGCCCGTATAAAGAGCTCTGGCTCTGGCTGATCATCAACGTCTTACCTCGCGCGGTGGCCACGAACGTTCGCCGGCTGCGGATGCGCCTCCCCAAGAGCGCCTGGATGCTTCCTCCGGCCGATACGAGGCGAGGCTTTTTGCCTTTCCCCAGGCCTTGTTCGTCGGTCTTGCGAGGACCATGGAGCCCACAAAATGACCGGATTCCAAGCCTGATACTTGGAAAGCAGCAAAATCGCGGCCTCCGTTAGAACGTGCTCTCCACGCGCTCCTTGGCCTACTCAAAGCTGTTTTTGGTGCCTCAGATCGCTCTCTCCCGCTCTTTTGCAGGGCTGTTTTTGCAGTGTCCACCGGTTCTCCACAGGCAGCCACCTTTTCCCCCAGGTACCTGCCCGTAGAGGCGGGTTCTCCTCTGTTCTTGTTTTGCCAGGTCAGCGGGCAAAAGCTGGGTGCAGGGGACGCTCAGCCCAGTTGGTTACGGGGGTTGGCTATCCACACTGTGCACAGAGTGGGGATGAAAACTGTGGAAAACCACTGGGAGAGAGGCCATGCCACGGGGTGGTGTCAGCGAAAGCCCTTTGGCGGCCTCGAGTTGCCTGTTGTCCACAGGGTCGCAGCGTTGTCCACAGCGGTGGACAGTCGTCTGGCTTGTCCCCACACCTGGGGACAACTTTGTGGATGGAGCGTTCGGTTTCCGACTTATCCACAGGTGCTATCAACAGGGCTGCGCTTTTGATCGCATGGCTCCGACCGGCCAAAACGTCGATCTTTTGGAGCGTCGCTCGGGCTCGGGAGGGATGTGCCGACACCCCGTGGACAACCTGTTTGCACTCGAGTGGATAACCCCAAAGCATGCACCGTGAATATTTCCGTGGATGAAGGGCTGTTTTCTGGGGAGAACCTGTGGACAGATGGGGGCGATCGGTGGATAACCGTGGACAACCCTGTGGGTGTCTCTCGGTTTGTCCACCGACTCTCCACCGAAGCGGCAAATTCATCCACTGTCTATTAACAGGCTTCCAGGCCTGTCACCTGCAAAAACAAGGGTTATGCACAGAATCCACAAGCGTTACTACAAACACCAAACTGTTTGCTCGAGGAAATGGATGATCCACCAACATTTGGCTTGGACGATCGAGCGGGGTCGGCCTGGCCTGTGGGTTGTGGGGAAAGCTGAGATGTTCGAACGTATGTTCTACGAACAAGCGTTCGAATAATTTGCCGGGCCGCAAGGTCTCATCGGCAAGCGGTCGCACCGACCTGAGTACCGACCTGAGCTCTGCCTCCGTGCGGTCTCCATCGCTTCGGGTCTTCAAGAAGGGCCGGCGTCGACGAACGGAGGCCTCTGAAGAGGCGGCTCCGGCGGGCAGGGTCGATCTCGCGGCGAACCAGGACTTCGGGATCTTCGGGTCCTCGCGGAACTCGGGGCTTTGCGAGCCGCCTGGTTTCAGGAGCGGGTGCCTTCGGAGCTCGGTCGCTCGGGTCGGGCACGCTCGGGTCGGGCACGCTGAGCAATCTCTAGGCATGACCACCGCGGCTGCCTGCACGGGGATTTTCTCGGGACCGGTCAGCAAGCGCGTCTTCCGATCACCACCTGCGCCGTGGAGCTGCCGCGGGCCCTCTCTGTCGGCCAAGCCAAAACGGTTTACTGACAACGCATTCGAGGCGTTGCGGAGTGTGGTCAGACCGAGGATCGACCGAAGTCCCCTGTTCGCTGCTGGCGTGACCAAGACCGAGGGACGGACCGGGGCGACGCCGATGAGCGAGACCTCGTCGACGGGCCAGGTCACCCGAGCCCCCCGGAGGCGGTCACCCCGGAGCGGTCGGTCGGTCGAGGGTGCTCACGTGGATCGCCAGGGCGGGATCGCCTGAACCGGATCACCGCGACCGAGAACTTCTGCCCGCGATCGACCGGACAGCCGGAACCCGAAGTGCAGCCGAGCCCGTCGCGGGGCAGTCCGTCGGATCCGCCTCGGGCGGATCAGCAGCTCCGACCCGGACCTGGTCGGCCGACCGGTAAGCCGAGGTCGACGCGTCGAATCGTGGAACTCCCACCGTCGGCGGCACACGCCGGCCCCCACCTCACGGCCCCAGCTGCCCTCAACCGTCCCCAGCTGCCCCCAGGGCGGCCCGGTCCGCCCGGAACGCCCCCGAGGGCACCCGAACGTCCGCCATGTCCCTGAGCGGCCCACCAGGCCCCGCCCCAGTCGCCCCACCTCCACCCGCGACCCGCCGACCGAATTCCCCCGCCTCGCCAACTCGCGTAGTGTCGGCGGGCAAGAACCACACATCGCCCAGCCCGGGCTCGCGTGTGCGTCGTCCGACAGTCATCGGCCAGTGGTGGAGGGGTTACCCGTGAAATTCCGGGTTGAGCGCGACGCGCTGGCGGACGCAGTTGCCTGGGCGGCGCGGGCGCTGCCCAGCCGACCCCCGGTCCCGGTCCTCGCAGGTCTCCTGCTCGAGGCGGACGAGGTTGGCGTGCTGCGGCTTTCGAGCTTCGACTACGAGGTCTCGGCGCGCGTCGAGGTTCCGGCCGAGGTGATCGACGCCGGCACGGCGCTGGTCTCCGGCAAGCTGCTCGCCGACATCTCCCGATCGCTCCCGTCCAAGCCGGTCGATGTGGTCACGGACGGTTCCAAGGTCTCGGTCACCTGTGGGTCGGGTCGCTTCACGCTTCTGACCATGCCGGTGGAGGAGTACCCCACCCTTCCGGTCATGCCGGACGCATCAGGTACGGTCGCGGGCGACATCTTCACCCAGGCGGTGGGGCAGGTCAGCATCGCAGCCAGCCGGGACGAGACGCTCCCGATCCTCACCGGTATCCGGTGCGAGATCGAGGGCGACCAGATCACGTTGCTGGCGACGGACCGGTATCGGCTCGCGATGCGTACTTTGCCCTGGCATCCTGGCGACCCAGGTCAGAGCAGCGTCGCCCTGGTCCGGGCACGCACCCTTTCCGACGTTGCGAAGGCCCTCGGCACCAGTGCCGATGTCACCCTCGCCCTCACCACCGGCGGAGCAACCGAGATGATCGGTTTCGAGGCTGGCGGTCGCCGCACCACCTCCTTGCTGGTGGAAGGCGACTACCCGAAGGTTCGCGCCCTGTTCCCCGACACGGTGGCGACATATGCGCTGGTGGGTACGCAGGCTCTGACAGATGCAGTGAAACGTGTCGCGTTGGTTGCGGAACGGAACACTCCGGTCCGACTCACCTTCACGGAGGGCCTTCTCACGCTGGAAGCCGGGCAAGGAGAAGATGCTCAGGCATCGGAGGCAGTTGAGTCGACGCTAGTTGGTGACGAACTCTCTATTGCCTTCAACCCGCAGTTCCTGCTCGACGGCCTCGGGGCACTGAACTCGCCCCTGGTCCGCCTGTCATTCACTCAGCCCACCAAGCCCGCGGTGCTGTCGCCGCAAACCGATCCGGAAGGGTCGGACGACAGCAGCTATCGGTACCTGTTGATGCCGGTGCGAATCGCGGGCTGAGCCCGAAGGGAAACACCCCGTGCACATCGGAATGATCGGCCTCGGCCGCATGGGCGGCAACATGTACAAGCGCCTGAGCGAGGCCGGCATCAAGGTGACCGGTTTCGACCGGAACCCGGACGCCAGCGACGTCGCCTCGGTCGAAGAGCTGGTCGCCGCTCTGCCCGCACCGCGCATCGTCTGGGTCATGGTGCCCTCCGGTGAGATCACCCGTGGAGCCGTGGAGGAGCTGGGCAACCTGCTCGAGCCCGGCGACCTGGTCATCGAGGGTGGTAACTCGCGCTTCAGCGACGACATCATCCACGCCAAGGAACTGGCCGAGAAGGGCATCGAGTACGTCGACTGCGGCGTCTCCGGTGGCGTCTGGGGCCTGAAGAACGGCTACGGCCTGATGGTCGGCGGTGACGCCAAGAACGTCGAGCGCGCCATGCCGATCTTCGACGCGCTGCGCCCCGAGGGTCCGCGCGAAGAGGGCTTCGTCCACGCCGGTGAGATCGGTGCGGGGCACTACGCGAAGATGGTCCACAACGGCATCGAGTACGGCCTGATGCAGGCCTATGCCGAGGGCTACGAGCTGCTCGCCGCCAAGGACATCGTCAAGGACGTCACCGGCAGCTTCAAGGCCTGGACCCGCGGCACCGTCGTCCGTTCCTGGCTCCTCGACCTCCTGGTCAAGGGCCTCGAGGAAGACCCGGGCTTCTCGCAGATCACCGGCTACGTCAACGACTCCGGTGAGGGTCGCTGGACGATCGAGGAGTGCATCGCCAACGCCGTTCCGGCGCCGGTCATGACTGCTGCCCTGTACTCGCGGTTCACGAGCCGCCAGGACGACTCCCCGGCGATGAAGGCCGTCGCCGCGCTGCGTAACCAGTTCGGTGGTCACGCCACCACCGCCAAGGCCGCTGCCGACGCGGGCCCGACCTCGGGTACCGGTTCCACCCAGAACTGAAGAAGTAGAACGCCGGATCAGGGCTTGGCACGCCAGCACAATCCCTGATCCGGACCGACGAACCGCCGGTCGCCCATCCGGGCGACCGGCGGTTCGGCCGTGTAAGCCGGGCCGACCGTCAGGTGACAAGCAGCCCCGACGCAGTCCATCTGCAGCGATCGACCGGAAACCACCCCTGCACGACCACACCACAAAGATCGGTTGGACTCGGACCGACGATCAGGACGACCATGGACGATCGACCGCGGGTTCCGAACGAGACCAGCACGAACCCGCATCGAACCGACCTGCTGACCCGAGACCGGAGACCGATCCGCACCGATGCACGTCACCCATGTCTCGTTGGCCGATTTCCGCTCCTACGAGAGCGCCGAGCTCCCGCTGGAGCCGGGGGTGACCGCGCTGGTCGGACCGAACGGCCAGGGCAAGACCAATCTGGTCGAGGCGATCGGTTACGTGGCATCGCACTCCAGCCACCGCGTCAGCTCGGACGCGCCCCTGGTACGTGCCGGCACGCAGCGGGCCGTGGTGCGCGTCGCCATCCAGCGGGACGAGCGCAAGGCCATGGTCGAACTCGAGATCGTGCCCGGTGGTAGCAATCGGGCCCGTATCAACCGGTCACCGGTCACCCGGGCCCGCGATGCGCTCGGCATGCTGCGCACCGTGCTCTTCGCCCCCGAAGACCTGGCCATCGTCAAGGGCGATCCGGACGGCCGGCGCCGGTTCATGGACGACCTGCTGGTGTTGCGCGCACCGCGTTTCGCGGGCACCCGGTCCGACTACGACAAGGTGCTGCGCCAGCGCAACGCCCTGCTGAAGGCGGCGGGCAAGGCGAGACGCGCGGGCCGCCGCCCCGACCTCAGCACCCTCGATGTCTGGAACACCCATCTCTCCACCGTCGGTGCCGATCTACTGTTCGGCCGGCTCTACCTGGTGCGGGCGCTGACCCCGCTGGTGGCCGCAGCCTACGAACAGGTCAGCCTCGGGCAGGGCACGGCCACTCTCACGTATCGCAGCACACTGGGTGAGGACATCGGCGGCCCGGTGGCCGACGTCCCCACGCAGTACGACGTTCCCAACCGCGAGATCCTGCGCGAGCGCATGCTCAAGGTGATGGAGGAACAGCGCACCGCCGAACTCGATCGCGGCACCAGCCTGGTCGGGCCGCACCGCGACGAGCTGTTGCTCACCCTCGGCGGCCTGCCGGCCAAGGGATATGCCAGTCACGGTGAGTCCTGGTCGTTCGCGCTCGCCCTGCGCCTCAGCTCGTACGAACTGCTGCGCGGCGACGGCGACGAGTCCGCCGAGCCCGTCCTGATCCTCGACGACGTTTTCGCCGAACTCGACGCCGGCCGACGGGAACGACTGGCCGAGCTGGTGTCGGGCGCCGAGCAGGTACTGGTCACGGCGGCGGTGGCCGAAGACGTGCCGAAAGCCCTCAGCGGGGGACGCGTGGACGTGATGAAGGGGTCGGTGACACGTGTCCGGTAGATCCGGTGGCGGACCGAGCAGAGCACAGGGTGGGCGCGCAACCGGCTCCGGCAACAACTCGGCCACGAACAAAGAACAGCCTTTATCCACAACTTCCCCACACCTTGTGGGAAACGCCGGTGCATCTGGGGATGACCTGCCTCGGAACCCCGCTCCCACTGTGGATAACCATGTGGATTCCGATTCGCGTTCGTTTGTGGACAGAGGTCGCGGTGGCATCTCTCCGAAGACCGGTCAATCGGGTGTCGCCGCAGGTCAAAGCGCGAACGAAAATCCACAGGAGGATGTGGACAGTGGCGCCGACGCGGTTCGCGCAGCGCTCGGAAGAGCGCGGGCTGCTGCCGCCGCCCGTGGGGACAAACCAGGGATCCCCGGTCGCGTCGGAGCCGCCGCACTCGCCCGCCAGCGTCGTGACGGCGCCAACACCCGGTCCGGAGCGCATCCGGATGCCCGGGATCCACAGGGAATCGACTCGGTGATGGGCCGGCTGATCGCCGAGCGCGGCTGGACCGAGACGGTCGCCATCGGTGGCGTGCTCGGTCGGTGGAATCAGATCGTCGGCGCCGACGTCGCCGGGCACTGCCAGCCGATCAGCTTTGTCGACGGGGTGCTCACCGTGGGTGCCGACTCCTCGGCCTGGGCCACCCAGGTCCGTCTGCTCTCGGCGAACCTGCTCGGTCTGCTGGCCCGGGAGGTGGGAGAGGGCACGGTGACCCGGATCGTGGTGCGTGGCCCCTCCGCCCCCTCGTGGAAACACGGCCCTCGCGTTGCCCCCGGCTCGAAAGGCCCGGGCGACACCTACGGGTGAGACTGACGACGGTGCGAAGTGTCACAGATCGTTCATAACGGTCCCGTCGGCCAGGTCGCGGAGGGTTGCGCAGTAGCGCGCCTGAGTGGCGCTGAGGTCGAACAGTCCGCCCCGAGACGTATCGGGAGTCACGAAGGGGCGGGCTGATGCGGCAGAGATGTGCTCGGAGCCCTCAGGGAGGCAGATACATGCCTGGTTTGGGCCCGCTGATGAGCGAATCTCGGGCAGGACCAGATATGATGGGGGCGTTCGGCGGCGCCGGGGGATCCGCACTCAGCGGGTCACCCTCGGGCCCGTACCGTCGGCCGCGCTGACGAGAGTCACCGGCCCTTGAAGCTTCAGGAGTCCCCCCACTCGTGGCCGAACAGACGATACCGAGCGCCCCTGAGTCCCCCACCGTCGAATCGGCCGGAGCCGAAGGAGTCGCTTACGACGCCAGCGCCATCACGGTGCTGGAAGGCCTCGAGGCCGTTCGTAAGCGTCCCGGCATGTACATCGGTTCCACCGGTGAGCGGGGTCTGCACCACCTGGTCTACGAGGTCGTGGACAACGCGGTGGACGAGGCAATGGCCGGTTACTGCGACAACATCGACGTGAAGATCCTGGCCGACGGCGGTGTCCGGGTCGTGGACAACGGCCGTGGTATCCCGGTCGACATCGTCGCCTCCGAAGGCAAGCCGGCCGTCGAGGTCGTGCTCACGGTGCTGCACGCCGGCGGTAAGTTCGGCGGTGGTGGGTACTCCGTCTCCGGCGGTCTGCACGGCGTGGGCGTCTCCGTGGTCAACGCCCTCTCCCGCGAGCTGGACGTCGAGGTGCACCTGGGGGGCTCGGTCTACCGCCAGTCCTACGCGATCGGTGTTCCGCAGGCGCCGCTGGCCAAGGGTGAAGACATCCCGGAGGAAGACACCGGCACCACGGTCACCTTCTGGCCGAGCACCGAGATCTTCGAGACGGTCGACTTCGACTACGAGACGCTGCGCACCCGGTTCCAGCAGATGGCCTTCCTGAACAAGGGCCTGCGGCTCACGCTGACCGACGAGCGGCCGGAGCACGCCGACGAGAACGGCAAGCAGTTCTCGGTCTCGTACAAGTACGACGACGGCCTGATCGACTACGTCAAGCACCTGAACTCGTCGAAGAAGAACGAGAACATCAACCCCGACGTCATCTACCTCGAGGCCGAGGACCAGGACAAGGGCCTCGCGCTCGAGCTGGCGATGCAGTGGACGACCGCGTACTCGGAGAGCGTGCACACCTACGCCAACGCGATCAACACCCACGAGGGCGGTACCCACGAAGAGGGTTTCCGCGCCGCGATGACCAACCTGATCAACGAGTACGCGCGGGCCAAGGGCCTGATCAAGGAGAAAGACCCGAACCTCGCCGGCGAGGACATCCGCGAGGGCCTCACCGCGGTCATCTCGGTGAAGCTGAAAGAGCCGCAGTTCGAGGGCCAGACCAAGACCAAGCTGGGCAACACCGAGGCGAAGACCTTCGTGCAGCGCGTGGTCCGCAACGAGCTCACCGACTGGCTGGACTCGCACCCGAACGACGCCCGTGACGTCATCCGCAAGTCGATCCAGGCGTCCGCCGCCCGGATGGCCGCGCGCAAGGCCCGCGAGGCCACGCGTCGCAAGGGCCTGCTCGGTGGTGGCGGTCTGCCCGGCAAGCTGTCGGACTGCCAGTCCACCAACCCAGCCGAGTGCGAGATCTTCATCGTCGAGGGTGACTCTGCCGGAGGTTCGGCCAAGAGTGGTCGCGACCCGCGCACCCAGGCCATCCTGCCCATCCGCGGCAAGATCCTGAACGTCGAGAAGGCACGCATCGACAAGGTTCTCGCCAACCAGGAAGTGCAGGCGCTGATCAGCGCCTTCGGCACCGGCGTGAGTGACGACTTCGATCTGTCGAAGCTGCGCTATCACAAGATCGTGCTGATGGCCGACGCCGACGTCGACGGCCAGCACATCCGCACGCTGCTGCTCACCCTGCTGTTCCGCTTCATGCGGCCGCTGGTCGAGCACGGCCACGTCTACATCGCCCAGCCGCCGCTGTACAAGATCAAGTGGACCGGTAAGGGCAACGAGCCCGAATACGCCTACTCCGACCGGGAGCGCGACGTCGTGCTCGCGGCGGGCCGTGAGCTGGGCCGGAAGCTGCCGAAAGACGACAGCGGCGTGCAGCGGTACAAGGGTCTGGGCGAGATGAACGCCAACGAGCTCTCCGAGACCACGATGGACATCAACCACCGCGTCCTGCTGCAGGTCACGATGGAAGATGCGGCGGCCGCCGACGAGATGTTCGCGATCCTCATGGGTGAAGACGTCGAGTCCCGGCGTTCCTTCATCCAGCGGAACGCCAAAGACGTCCGCTTCCTCGACATCTGAGTTCGAACAAAGGACGACGCGGGCACCTGGGTGCCCGCGTCGTCCTCAATCGAAAACTGGCGCTGCACAAGGGCGCTGATGAAAACAAAGGATCGATGTGACCGAGCAGCCGCCCGCAAGCCCCCCAGTGCCCGAACTACCCCGACCCGGTCGGGTCGAGGCGATCGACCTGCAGCTGGAGATGCAGCGGTCGTACCTCGACTACGCGATGAGCGTCATCGTCGGGCGCGCCCTGCCTGATGTCCGGGACGGCCTGAAACCCGTTCACCGGCGCGTTATCTACGCGATGTACGACGGTGGGTTCCGGCCCGAGCGGAGCTACAACAAGTGCGCCCGCGTCGTCGGCGACGTGATGGGCCAGTACCACCCGCACGGTGACTCGGCGATCTACGACACCCTGGTGCGTCTCGCCCAGCCGTGGTCGCTGCGCTACCCGCTGGTCGACGGTCAGGGCAACTTCGGTTCCCCGGGTAACGACCCGGCGGCCGCCATGCGGTACACCGAGTGCCGGATGGCCCCGCTGGCCATGGAAATGGTCCGGGACATCGACAAGGACACCGTCGACTTCTCCCCGAACTACGACGGCAAGACGCAGGAACCCGACATCCTGCCCTCGCGTTTCCCGAACCTGCTGGTCAACGGCTCGGCCGGGATCGCGGTCGGGATGGCCACCAACATTCCCCCGCACAACCTGCGGGAGGTGGCCGAGG
Source organism: Kineosporia sp. NBRC 101731 (assembly GCF_030269305.1). Taxonomy (NCBI): domain Bacteria; kingdom Bacillati; phylum Actinomycetota; class Actinomycetes; order Kineosporiales; family Kineosporiaceae; genus Kineosporia; species Kineosporia sp. NBRC 101731. The sequence continues at coordinate 241,043 of NZ_BSTC01000001.1, read as the reverse complement.
GCGCCCAGTGGCTGCTCGCCCACCCCGAGGCGACCGACGAGGAGCTGCTCAACCAGCTGCTCCTGAAGGTCAAGGGCCCTGACTTCCCGACCCACGGCCTGATCATGGGTACCCGGGGCATCGAAGACGCGTACCGCACCGGTCGCGGTTCGATCACGATGCGCGCGATCGTGACGGTCGAGGAGATCCAGAACCGCACCTGCCTGGTGATCACCGAGCTGCCCTACATGGTCAACCCGGACAACCTGAAGGTGAAGATCGCGGAGCTGGTCGACTCCGGTCGGATCCAGGGCATCGCCGACATGCGCGACGACACCTCCGGCAAGACCGGCCTGCGCATCGTGATCGTGCTCAAGCGCGACGCGGTGGCCAAGGTGGTGCTGAACAACCTCTACAAGCACACGCAGCTGCAGGACAACTTCAGCGCGAACATGCTCGCCCTGGTCGACGGCGTCCCCCGCACGCTCAGCCTGGACAAGTTCATGAAGCACTGGATGGACCACCAGGTCGAGGTCATCGTCCGGCGCACGCGCTACCTGCTGGCCGAGGCCGAGCGCCAGGCTCACATCTACCGAGGTCTGGTCAAGGCGCTCGACGCGCTCGACGAGGTGATCGCGCTGATCCGCGCGAGTGCCACGGTCGAGGACGCGCGGGGTGGCCTGATCGCGCTGCTGGACATCGACGAGGTCCAGGCCGACGCGATCCTGGTCATGCAGCTGCGCCGGCTGGCCGCCCTGGAGCGCCAGAAGATCGTCGAGGAACTGGCCAAGCTGGAGATCCAGATCGCCGACCTCGAGGCGATCCTGGCCTCGCCGGAGCGTCAGCGGCAGATCATCTCCGAAGAGCTCCAGGAGATCGTCGACAAGTACGGCGACGTGCGGCGCACGCAGATCCTGCCCTTCGAGGGCGACATGAACGTGGAAGACCTCATCCCCGAGGAAGAGGTCGTCGTCACGATCACCCGTGGCGGCTACGCGAAGCGCACGCGTTCGGACGAGTACCGGGCCCAGCGTCGTGGTGGCAAGGGCAGCAAGGGCACGACACTGCGCGGCGACGACGTGGTCGAGCACTTCTTCGTCACATCGACGCACAACTGGCTGTTGTTCTTCACCAATTTGGGACGCGTGTACCGCGCCAAGGCGTACGAGCTGCCCGAGGGGCAGCGGGACGCCAAGGGCCAGCACGTGGCCAACCTGCTGGCGTTCCAGCCGGGTGAGCAGATCGCCCAGGTTCTGTATCTGCGGACCTACGAGGACGCGGACTTCCTGATTGTTGCCACCCGTGACGGTCTGGTGAAGAAGACGCGTCTCGCCGAGTACGACTCGAACCGGGCCGGCGGCGTCATTGCTGTGAATCTGCGGGAGGGGGACGAGCTGGTCTCCACCCGTCTGGTCGGGGCGAGCGACGACCTCCTGCTGGTGTCACGCAAGGGCATGTCGGTGCGGTTCACGGCCGACGACACCGCGCTGCGGCCGATGGGGCGTGCCACCTCGGGCGTCACCGGCATGAAGTTCCGCGACGGCGACCAGTTGCTGTCGATGGACGTGGTGAAGGACGGCGCCGATGAGTACGTCTTCATCGTCACCGAAAATGGTTACGCGAAACGCACTCCGGTTGACCAGTACCGGGTCCAGGGCCGTGGCGGTCTGGGTATCAAGGTGGCCAAGCTGACCGAGGAGCGCGGTGACCTGGTTGGCGCGATGATCGTCAGTGAGACCGACGAGGCCCTGATCGTCATGGAGCGCGGCAAGGTCGTGCGTTCCGCGGTCGCCGGGGTGCCGGCCAAGGGTCGCGACACCATGGGCGTCGTGTTCGCCAAGCCCGACAAGAACGACCGCATCATCGCGGTGGCCAAGAACACCGAAACCGCTGAACTCGAGGACGACGAAGAGGGCGCGGACGACGCCTCCTCGGGCGAAACTCCCGTGGTGGACGCCGAATCGGCCACTGACCAGGCGGAATCGGATGAAACCGGCACTGCTGAGAGCGACGCGGACGCTTCGGACGACTGATCGGTTGCCACTTCTGGCCGTCTCGTGGGTAACAGATGACTCACGAGACGGCCGGAGTGACATGCCGTAGGGTCGGGACACGCAGTATCGAGCGCTAGGATCGGCCGAAACGGGTGTGCTTCATACCCACGTTCGGCACTGCCGATCAATTCATCTGACCAAATTATGACGGCGGGTACCGCCGACTGCTGAGCGTGGAGGTGAGACGTGAGTCCGGAGAAGGAAAACCGACCGGCGGGCACGTCAGCACCGAAACCGGGTGGGGGAGCATCACCGATGACGACCGACGCATCGCCCAGTGTCTCCGGCGGGGGTAAGCCCTCGTCCTCCGGAGGACCGGCGAAGGGACGACCCGCTGCTGGCAGCGGTCCCGCGCGTCCGGCCGGTAACGGTGGCGCCTCGTCCGGTTCGTCCAACGCCGCTCCCCGTCCGGCGAGCGGCACCCCTTCCCGTCCCGGGCAGTCGTCCCAGCCGGCTTCGTCCGGTCAGGCGCCGTCCCGGCCGCAGAACAACCAGCCGGGCGGCTCCCCCGCCCGTCCGGTGAGCAGCAACCCGCAGGCCCGTCAGGGTGCACCCGCTATCGGCAGTGGTGCGCCCGCGGTCAAGCGTCCCGCGGGGTCCCCGCCTCCCTCGGGCCAGCCGGGCAGCCGCCCGTCTTCCTCGGGTGACGCCACCCGCCCGGTGCCGCCCTCGAGCAAGTCCGGCAGCCCGAGCAAGCCGGGAAGCCCGAGCAGCCCCGCCGAGTCGGCCGCCGCGCGCGCCGTCGCCAACGGTGGCACCAACGCCCGCTCGAACGTCCCCAGCCGTCCCGGCCAGGGTGGTTCGCAGGGTGCTGGTAACGGCTCGAACGCGCCTGTGGCCAAGTCGGCTGCCGCGCCGGCCGGTCTGAGGCCGTCGTCCGGTTCGGCCGCCCGCCCGGTGGCCAACACCTCGCGCCCCTCCAGCTCGCCGCGCCCGATGACGCAGCCCCGTTCCGGAGGCTCGGAAGACGGTTACAACGCTGCTGACCTGGACCGCTCGTCCTCGTCCTCGTCGTCCGCCGATGCCGACGCCCCGCGCGTCGCCCGTCTGACGGTCGCGAGCATCGACGTCTGGTCGGCGCTCAAGGTGTCGTTCCTGCTGTCTGTCGCTGCCGCGATCGCCATGGTCATCGCCGTCTCCGTGCTGTGGATGGTGCTCAGCGCGATGGGCGTCTTCGACTCCCTGAACGAGATGCTGAACACCCTCGGTCTGGACTCGACCGACAAGGCGTTCGACATCTACGACTACGTCGGGTTCGTCAAGATCCTGTCCATCAGCATCGTGCTCGGTGCGGTCAACGCGTTCATCCTGACCGCGCTGTCCACCGTGGCCGTGCTGCTGTACAACCTCAGCTCCGGACTTGTCGGCGGTGTGCGCGTCACACTGTCCGACGACTGAGATTCCGAGGGGGCCCGGTTTGGGAAGGCCGGGCCCCGTACGGTAATCTCTACGAGCGGTCGTTACCACGGTGACGGAGTCGCGGTTCGGGCCTATAGCTCAGTCGGTTAGAGCGCTTCCCTGATAAGGAAGAGGTCAGTGGTTCAAGTCCACTTAGGCCCACAAGAGAAAACCCCGCTGCCAACAGGCAGCGGGGTTTTCTGGTTTGTCGCCAATCACGGATCCTCCCAACCTGATCCAGAGGATTGGGGAAGATCCGTGCGCATCAGCCGCACGGATCTTCCCCGATGCCTACCGTCGCCACCGGCCGTGGGCGGCCAGGACTTTCAGGCGATAACGCGGTCCCGCCCGGCGAAGTAGCCCGCCACCATGAGCATCACCATCATGACCAGGATCATCATCAGGGACGGGGCCCAGCTACCGGTCGCGTCGCGGAGGGCTCCTGCGGCGATCGGCCCGGCGGCGGCGAGCAGGTAGCCCACCGACTGAGCCATTCCGGACAACGCGGCGGCCTGGGTGTGGTGTTCGGTGCGAAGGCCCATGAACGACAGGGCGAGCACGATCGAGCCTCCGCCCGCGATGCCGGCCAGGCCGGCCCAGATCACGCCGAGCTGTGGGGCGGTGAGGATTCCGGTCACGGCGATGAAGAAGAGCACCGGGGCGATGACAGCCAGGGCGCGCTGGTCGCGGTATCTCGGGATCAGTGCTGAGCAGGCGAGGCTGCCGGCGATGCCGAGGCCGCTGAGGAGGAACTGGTGCACTCCGGCGGCGGTCGCGGAGACACCCGCGTCGCGCTCGATGGTGGGCAGCCAGGTGACAAGCACGTAGTAGGCCACCGACTGAAGGCCCATGAAGGCCGTGACCTGCCAGGCGAGAGCGCTTTTCCACGGAGATCGGCCGACGGGTTCAGGATCCGGCCCGGCCGGGAGGACGACGGTCGGCCGGCGCAGTTGCGGGGCGAGCACAGCCAGGGCGATGAGGGCAAGGCCGGCCCACACGCCGAGCGGGAGGCGCCAGTCGAGGGCAGACAGGCCGGCCAGCGGAACAGCGACGCCCGCGGCCAGGGCCGCGAAGATCGACTGCGTGGCCGAGTAGGCCCCGGTGATCTGCCCGATGCGTTGTGGGAAGTCACGTTTCACCAGGGCAGGCAGCACCACATTGAGGGTGGCGATCGCCACACCGAGCAGCGCGGTGCCGGTCCACAGCAGCACCGAGCCAGGGAGGGAGCGCACGATCAGCCCGACGGCCAGGGTGGCGAGTGCTGCGGCCAGGGTGCGTTCCAGACCGAGACGACGTGCGAGGGCGGGGGCGAAGGGGGAAACCAGGGCGAAAGCCAGCAGCGGGAGACTGATGAGAACCGACGCCTCCAGCGAGGAGATGTCGATGTCGGCCTTCACGTCGTCGAGAACAGGCCCGACGGTGGTAATTCCGGCACGAAGGTTGCCGGCGACCAGCAGCAGGCCGGTGAGCACCAGGACGGGACTCAGCGCGGCCGGGGACGCGAGGGTCTTGGAGGCGCTCACGGTTTCAGCCGGTTGTCGACCTGGGCCTCGACCAGCCGGACGTTGTGCTCGACCGCCGCGGCGGCCGCGTCCGGGTCTCCGGCGGCCACGGCCTCGACAATGGCGCCGTGCGCGGCGTCGATCTCCTGGAGATTCGGGTGGAAGCGGTCGAAGTCCGGGTCGAAGGTGCCGGCCCGGCGATGGGCTTCCTCTACTCCTCCGATCCCCCGGTACAACTCGGCCAGCAGTTCGTTGCCGGCCAGGGCTACGAGCTGGTGATGGAAGGCCGCGTCGGCGGTCGCGTGCTGCTGTGCCTGGGTCGCGGCGTCTCGCCGGACGAGCAGGGCGCGTAGCTTCTCGACCTCGTCGGCCGTGGCCCGGGAGGCGGCCAGACGAGCTGCCTCCCGTTCCAGCAGCAGCCGCACCTCCGCGGTGTCGTTCGGCCGGTCGAACGACACGCGGCGGGCGAGGGTGGGGGCGAGGTCACTTGTCGCGATGACGTAGGTGCCCGAACCGGCCTGGGCCCGCAGCAGCCCGGCATGCACCAGTGACCGGACGGCTTCGCGCAGGCTGTTGCGGCTGACCCCCATCTCGGCCATGAGCTCAGTCTCGGTGGGAATGCGGGCACCGACAGGGAACTCGCCGGCAGCCAGGCGACGGCGCAGCTGGTCGGCCACCTGGTCGGACAGGTTCAGTTTGGGGGTGACTCGGGGCATGTCGGCGACGCTAACACACAAACGTTCAAATGTAGGATGTTTGCTGTACGGGCACCCGTTCAGCCCAACGGCGTGGCCGGGAACTCCTGCAGCCCCAGCACGCGCACCAGATCCACACGCTCGCGGGTCTCCGCATCGGCCGGTGTGAGCACCACCAGGTGCTGCCGGAGGTCGGGCGTCATCAACGTTTCGCAGTCCATGAGCAGGGGCCCGACCTGCGGATGGATCAGGGTCTTGCGGTCGGCCCGGCGTACCTTCACCTCGTGCTCGGCCCAGTAGCGGCGAAATTCCGCGCTGGAGGCCTGGAGCCGTCCGACCAGCCGGACGACCTCCGGGTCACCGGCCCGTCGGCCGAACACGGCGCGCAGATCGGCGATCATCTGACGGGCGTGGTGCTCACGATCTTCCGGCGGGTGGACGCCCCAGGCATCCGGGTGGGTGAACCACCGGTAGACGAGGTAGCGGTTATCGCCGGTCTCGTTCATCAGATGGCCCGCGAGCAGCAGAGACATCCGGTTCTGGGCGAGCACCTGACCCAGGTCGGAGATCACCATCGCGGAGGCGCCCTCCAGCAGATCGAGCATGCGCACCAGTCCGGCCCGGGCCAGCTGGGCCGCGCCCTCCGAGGCTGGCGGCTGATGTCCGGCCAGGTGGAACAGATGGTCGCGCTCGTCGTCGGTCAGGCGCAGGGCCCGGCCCAGCGAACCGAGCAGCTGGAGCGACGGCTGACTGCTGCGGCCCTGCTCCAGGCGCACCACGTAGTCGACCGACATACCGGCGAGCATCGCGACCTCTTCCCGTCGCAGGCCGGCGGTGCGACGCCGCGGGCCGGTAGCAAGGCCCACCTCACCAGGGCTGATCGCTTCGCGTCGGCGACGCAGGAAGTCGGCCAGCTCGTCCCTCTGCATGTCCTCATCCTGCGCCCGGACGGGCACTGCAGCCAGGGAGCGGCTCTCCCACGATGAAGCCTCCTCTCCCGCCACCGTGTCCGCCGTCCCAGTCTCGAAGAACAGGAACATCAGCAATGGACGAAGGAGCAAGCCATGCGGACACGCACCCTCGGCAAGAACGGCCCGGCGGTCTCGGCGATCGGCCTGGGTGGGATGAGCATGTCCGGCGCCTACGGTGATGCCGACCGCGACGAGAGCATCGCCACGGTGCACGCGGCCCTCGACGCCGGCGTGACCCTGATCGACACCGCTGACTTCTACGCCACCGGTCACAACGAGCTGCTGCTGGCCGAGGCACTGCGGGGTCGCCCGCGTGAGAGTTACCGGCTGAGCGTCAAGACCGGGATGGTCGTCGGGATCGGTGGACTTCCCGCCGGTCAGGACGGTCGTCCCGAGACGATCAAGAACTCGGTCGTCTACTCCCTGACCCGGCTGGGCACCGACTACATCGACATCTACCGCCCGGCCCGGCTCGACCCCGCCGTGCCGATCGAGGAGACGGTCGGCGCGATCAAGGAGCTCGTCGAGGCCGGGTACGTGCGGCACGTCGGCCTGTCGGAGATGAACGCCGAGACCATCCGCCGTGCCCACGCCGTGTACCCGATCACCGACCTGCAGATCGAGTACTCGCTGATCTCCCGGGCGGTGGAGGCCGAAGTACTGCCCACCCTGCGTGAGCTCGGCATCGGGATGACCGCGTACGGCGTGCTCAGCCGGGGTCTGATCTCCGGGCACTGGACGGCCGAGCGTTCCACGAAACCGGGGCAGGGCGACCACCGGGCGCGGAGCCCGCGGTTCACCGCCGAGAACGTGGAGCACAATCTGGCTCTGGTCGAGGCCCTGCGTCAGGTCGCCGAGGTCAGGGGCTGCACCGTGGCTCAGCTGGCCATCGCCTGGGTCACGGCCCAGGACCCCTCGATCGTGCCGGTGATCGGGGCTCGCACCCGTGTCCGTCTGGCCGAGGCCCTGCCCGCAGCCGATCTGGAACTGACCGCCGACGACCTGGCCGCGATCGAGACCGCGATCCCGGTGGGCTCGGCCCGAGGCGACCGCTACCCGTCCGCCTTCATGAAAGACCTGGGTGTCGGCAACTGAGGCGTCGGCGACCTGACCCGTAGGTGACCCGACGGCGTTGGCCAGTCGGATCGTCCCTCATTGAAACGCAGTGGTGCCCGCCGGAAGACTGTGGTGGGCACCACTGAACCGTTGGGTCAATCAATACGTTCCAGAGCCCGAAAACCCAGCCTTAGCAATGGCTTTGCAGTGCTTTTGCAGTCCTGGGTCAGGCAAGTACCTAGCTTGTAAGACGTTTCGCAGGACCAAACGTCTCACCTAAGGAACTTCTCCGTGCTCAAAAGCTCCCTCGTGGCAGTCGCGGTCGGTACCGGATTGCTGGCGGTGGTCGGTACGTCGGTAGCGACCGCGGCCAACCCCACCGCCGGCTGTTTGACCTCCGGCACCGACCAGGATGTCCAGAACGCGCTGAACGGTGAGGGCGCGGTCGCGACGCTCTGTGCCGGAGCGGTTTTCGATCTCTCGAAACCGATCAAGTTCTCGGCGGCGAATCAGTCGATCCAGACCCAGGGACTCCCCACCGGCGACACCCGCGCCACCCTGAAGGTCACCGGCGACACCCAGGCCACGGCCATCGAGGGCGGCGGTCGGAGCGGCATCGCGCTGCGCAGCATCCAGGTCGACGGGCAGCGCCCCACGCTCGGCCGGATCGACGGTGGCAGCGGGCTGATCGAGATCGGTGGTGACGTCACCGGCCTGGTGGTCGAGAACAGCCACTTCTTCGAGCCTCGCGGTTGGTCGGCCCTGCACATCGCCGAGGGTGTCGTGCGCAACGGCGTGCCCGGATGCCAGAACGCCAGCATCACCGGCAACCAGGTCGGCCCGTCCGGAACACCTGATGGCTGGGCCGACGGCATCTCCCTGGCCTGCGGCACCACCAAGGTCAGCAACAACACCATCACCGACGCCACCGATGGTGCCATCGTGATCTTCGGTGCTCCGGGCTCCACGGTCAGCGACAACACCATCATCGCCAAGAAGCGCACGTTGCTCGGTGGTATCAACCTGGTCGACTACGGCCCGATGGACGGGAACTACGCCAAGACAGTCGTTTCCGGTAACACCATCCGTGCTGACGGGGCCTTGATCAAGATCGGCCTGGCGATGGGCCCGGGCGTCTGGTCGTGCACCGACACCCTGGTGACGGGTGGCACGGTCACCGGCAACACCCTCGAGGGCTCGACCATGGGCTACGGATACGCGGTGAACGGGGTGAAGGACTTCACCATCACCGGTAATAAAGACAACTCCACGCACGTCGGTATCCCGAACGGCACCTGCGACGGCAGCAACCCGAAGCCGGCCGGTTTCCTGGTCGACACTGCCCAGGGCGGCACCGTGCAGAGCGAGTTCTCGCAGGCCGGTCTCAGGTTCCTGCTCGGTATCAGCTACCGGAGCGCATCCTCGCCACTGCCGGAAGACGGCGACACGATCGCCCTGCGCGCCCACACCACGGGCAAGTGGGTGCAGGCCGACCTGAACGGCACGTCGCCCCTCAATGCCAACATCGCTTCGGCCGGGCTCTGGGAGAAGTTCGAGATCAAGGACGCGGGCGACGGCCTGGTCGCGCTGCGCGCGCAGGCGAACGATCAGTTGGTCACGGCCGAGAACTCCGGCGCCGAGCCACTGATCGCCAACCGCACGGCTCTGGGCCCCTGGGAGAAGTTCGCGATCATCCGCAACGACGACGGATCGGTGACTCTTCAGGCCGACGTCGACCACGAATACGTGAGGGTTCAGGACGGCGGCACCAAGCTGGTCTCCGACACCACCTCACGCACGGACGCGGAGAAGTTCGACCTGCTCGTCAGCGGTTCCTGAACACTCCCGGCTCGAATCCAGCCCGTTCCAGACCTGTCAGGGGGTCTGGAACGGGCTCAGCTGTTACGCAGGGCCGAGATCAGCTCGGCCTTCTTCATGCTGGACCGACCGGTCACGCCGACCGCGGCCGCCCGTTTGCGCAGCTGGTCGACCGACCAGTCGTCATAGTCGCCCGATTTCCCGCCCTGCGAGTGATCATGCAAACCCATCTTCAGCCCGTTACCGGTCTCCACCAGTGGTTGTATCGCGTAACGATACGCGATACGGTGAACTCGTGATCGTCAGCTTCCGACACAAGGGCCTGGAGCGGCTTTATCGCGATGGGTCGAAGAAGGGCGTGCAGGCATCTCACGTCCCGAAACTGCTGCGTGTCCTGTCTGTACTGGATGTCGCCCAGGCTCCTGATGATCTGTCGGTGCCGTCGTTCCGTACCCACCCGCTCAAGGGCGATCTGGCCGGACACTGGTCAATCTGGATCAATGGAAATTGGCGAATAACGTTCCGGTTCATCGACAGCGATGTTGAACTCGTTGACTATCAGGACTATCACTGAGAGGGAGGTGTGGATCATGACGATGAAGACTCCGGTACACCCCGGCGAGATCCTGCGTGAGGATGTACTGGCCGAGCTCGGCCTGGGAGTCACTGAAGCCGCATCCCGGCTGGGCGTTTCGCGAGTTGCTCTGAGCAGGGTCCTGCACGGGCACGCCCGGATCAGTCCCAGTCTGGCCGTGCGTCTGGAAGAGGCAGGGGTCAGCACTGCACGTGCCTGGCTTGCGATGCAGGTCGCCTACGATCTGGCCGTCGAACGGGCTTCTGGCCGGCCCAAGGTCCGCCGTCTCGAAGACGTTGCCTGACGTTCTCCGGGCGCCTTGGAGCAGCTGTCAGCACCGTGCCGGTGGAGCGCGCAACGCTGGTCTTCCGGACGCATCACCGTCAGAACCAGCGCGGCCAGTGGCCGCAAGCTTGGGTCTGAGCGTCGTGTCTACTACCGGGTCAAGAAAACTGAACGCCGTGGTCAGGATCAGCTGTTGACCACGGCCAGCAAGGTCTCGGACACGACTTCCTCGGAGGTGGCTGCGCTGAGCATGGCCATTTCGTTCACCGTAGATCGATGAGTTAGGGAGCCTTGAGGTGTCTTCACCCATGACGTGAGGGGAGACATCATGCGCAAGGTCGTGCTCTACGAACTGTTGTCGCTGGACGGTGTGGCCGAGAGCCCGGATCTCTGGATGCCGATGGTCGACGACGAGGTGTACCTGGCCCACCTGGGCGAGGTGATCGCGCAGCAGGATGCGGTGCTGCTGGGACGGGCGATGTACGACGACTGGGCCGGCATCTGGCCGGGCTTCGACATGCAGCCGTTCGCCGACTTCATCAACGGTGTGCCCAAGTACGTGGCCACCCGTACCCCGCTGCAGAAGGCCTGGTCGGGGGCCGAACGAATCGCTGAGCCGCTCGAGACGTTCGTGAAGAAACTCAAGGCCGAACCCGGCGGGGACATCGGCGTGCACGGCAGTATCAGTCTTGCCCAGTCACTGCTGCGCAGCGGCTTGGTGGACGAGTTGCGCCTGGTGGTCGCGCCCACGCTGGCGGGGAAGGGGCGCAAGTTGTTCGACAGTCAGGAAGTGCTGCGCCGCCTCACTCTGCAGGACGGCCGCAGCACTCCCAGCGGCCTGGTGTTGCTCAGTTACTCGGTGGCGTGATCGACGCAGCACCCAGCCATCCGGACAGCATGGCCACGGCCACCTCCCGCACGACGTGGTCACCGGGCAGGAACGACGGGTCGTGCAGCATCGGTCCGCCGGCCGAGTGCTCCGTGGGGTAGCCGGTTCCGACGAACTGCATGAGGATCGGCAGCTGTGAGCCGTAGGTGGCGAAGTCGTCCGAGCCGCACGATGCGAACGAGCTGGTCGGCACTCCGAACTCGCTCAGCCAGTTGCGGGTGAGTCCGGCCAGCACCTGGTCGTTGACCAGTGCCGGCTCGCCCCGGCGGATCTCGTACTTGCCCGTGCACCCGTGGGCCTCGGCGATGCTCGTGACCGTCCGGGCCAGGCGCTCGTGCAGCAGGGTGCGGTCGGTCTCGTCCATCACCCGGATCGTGCCCGCGGCCGTGGCCGTTCCCGGAATCACGTTCGGGGCGGCGGCGCCCTGTATCTGGGTGATCGAGACGACCGCCGCGTGCAGGGGATTCACCGTCGAGCGCGCGGTCTCCTGCAGGGCCAGAATGATCCGGCAGAGAGCGGGCACGGGGTCGACGGCCAGGTGCGGGTAGGCACCGTGACCGCCCCGGCCGGAGACCACGATCTCGATCTCGTCCACGGCGGCGTTCACCGGTCCCCCGTCGGACGCCACGTGGCCGGCGGGAACCTGCGGTTGGACGTGCGCGGCGACGAGCGCTCGCACCTCGTGATCGATCAGGTGGTTACCGGCCACCACGTCGGCGGCCCCGGTGGGGCCGACCTCCTCCCGCGGTTGCAGCAGGCCCACCAGACCCAGCGGCAGATCGAGGTCCCGAGCCGCATCCAGAACGGCGAAAAGACCTGCAAGATGGACGTCGTGGCCGCACGCGTGCATCGCCGGCGGGTTCGACGCGGCCGAGGAGAAGGGCGAACCGGTCATCTCCGTCAACGGCAGCGCATCGAGTTCGGCCCGCAGCCCGATCGACGGGCCGGCCGGGCCGAGGCGTAGCAGGCGTCCGGTGCCCGCGACCGTCTCGACCTCGAAAGCATGATCGCCCAACGCGTTCAGCACCCGTCGCGAGGTGGGGTCTTCCTGCCCGGACAGATCCGGCGAGGCGTGCAGCTCATGCCTCAGCTCGATCGCCGCCGGTAGCGACGCGTCGATCCCCCTCAGCCATCGTTCCGCCAGGTCTTGCAAGTTCTGTGAAGCCATCACCCTGTCCTACAAGGGCACACCGGGCGGGACAAATGCAGGGGTCCATCAGAAACCCGATCGGCCCCTCATACCCACCGGCTGTGCTCCGTCATGTCAGAAGACGGGTGTGTCTTCCAGGATGGGGTCAAAACGTGGGCGAAAGCCGTATCAAGCTCGATCTGCCCACCAAGCTCATCATCGCGGCCGTCACCGGGGCAGCGGTGCTCACCGCTCTGCCCGGTAGCGCCGAGCAGAGCAACGCCTCGGTCGGCAGCGTCTATCGTGCGCGGGTGCTGGGTACGTCCGATCCCGATGCCATCCCCGGGCAGTACATCGTCGTGCTCAAGGCCCCGCCCACCGGTGAGGACGGTGCCGCGCTGGACGGGGCCGTGGACCGGGCGGAGGACCGCGGCGCAGAAGTGACCCAGGAGTACGGCGACGCGCTGAACGGCTATGCCGCGCAGATGAGTGCGGCCGAACTGGCGAAGGCCCAGCTGGACCCGGCGGTCGCCTACATCACCGCCGACCAGACCGTCAGCATCGACGGTTCCCGCACGGTCCCGTCATGGGGTCAGGACCGGATCGACGCACGCTCCGGACTCGACAACACGCTCACCACCGCCGGCAACGGCAGCGGGGTCACGGCGTACGTCATCGATACCGGCGTGCGATCCACCCATAGCGACCTGGCCGGCCGGGTGTTGTCCGGCTACACCGCCATTTCCGACGGCAGGGGCACGCAGGACTGCCAGGGGCACGGCACGCACGTGGCCGGCACGATCGGCGGCACGAAGTACGGTGTCGCGCCGGCGGTGAAGATCGTTCCGGTGCGGGTACTGAGCTGTCAGGGGTCGGGTACGTCGTCCGACGTCATCGCCGGGATCAACTGGGTCACGGCCAATCGCGTCAATCCGGCCGTGGTGAACATGAGCCTGGGGGGCTCGTACAACTCCGCCCTGGACAGCGCGGTCAACGCGTCGATCGCGTCGGGTGTCACCTTCGCGGTGGCGGCCGGCAACGAGGCCAGGGACGCATGTGGCACCTCCCCCGCCGGCGTACCGAAAGCCCTCACCGTCGCGGCCTCGACCAAGGCTGATGCGAACGCGAGCTTCAGCAACTTCGGCACCTGTGTCGACCTGTACGCGCCCGGGGAATCGATCGGCTCGGACTACTACACCTCCGACACCGCTACGGCGGTGATGAGCGGTACCTCGATGGCCGCCCCACACGTGGCCGGCGCTGCAGCGCTCTACCTGCAGGCCAATCCGGGTGCGGCCCCGGCCGCAGTGGCCTCGGCCCTGACCGCGAACGCCGCCAGCCGCGTCCTCTCCTCGGTGCCCGGCGGAACGCCGAACCTGCTGCTGTACGTGGGATCCGCCACGAGCACGCCCACCCCGACCCCGGTGACCCCCACGCCGACCACCGCACCGACAGCCACCCCGACCACCCCGGTGCCCACGGCGTCCCCCATTGTGACTCCCACCAGCGCACCCACGGCGACCAAGACGCCCACACCCACCCCCACGACCCCGACTCCTACGGCCACGACCACCCCCGCACCGGTCTGTACGACCGCGCTGAAGGGCAAGGTGAAGCTCAGGACGAAGGCGATCACCGCGCTCACCTACACGAGTAGGACCTCAGGCCTGCACCGCGGCTGCCTGACCGGCCCGAAGGGCACCAACTTCGACCTCACGCTGTCGAAGTGGAACGGTCGCAGCTGGGTGCCGGTCGCATCGGGCAACCGGTCGGACTCGACCGAAAGCGTCAGCTACACCGGCACCGGCGGCCAGTACCGATGGACCGTCGAGCAGGTGAAGGGCAACGGCAGCTTCACACTGAGGATCTCGCGTCCGGCCTGAGGCCTCAGGGCAGGGCCTCTCCGAGAATCTTGTCGAGCCCCTCGGAATGGGCCCCGCGCCAGTACGGACGCCCGCAGTCGGTGCAGCGGAAGAAGTCGTCATAGGTCTGCAGCGTGCCCGCCTCGAGCAGGGGTTCCACCTCGGCGCGATCGGCGGGACGCAGCAGGCCGTTGCACGCAGGGCACCTCGTCATCGGTGCGAGCGGCGGCCGGAACCGGTCGAGCACGTCGCGGAACTGGGCATCCGGATCCTGCCCACGCACGTAGGCGCCGTGCGGCAGGGCCCGCCGCCGCAGCAGTCCCCGGTCGCGGGTGAGCAGAACGCGATGTTCACGGATGGCCCACTCGACGAGTTCCGGGTCGTCCGCGTCGTTCTCGTACGCCGTGTCCAGACCGGCCAGACGCATGCGCCGGGCCAGGGTGCCCAGATGCACGTCGAGCAGGTAGCGATGGGCGGGAACCGGCTGCGGCCGGGCGGTGGCCTCCACCTCGATGCGCTCGCCCGGGGCCGGCCGGTGATCACCGCTGACGACCTGTCCGTCGACCAGCAGCCGCCCGAACTCGGTGCGCGAGACACCCAGCGACTCCACCACATGGAGCAGCGAGTTGACGCCGTCGACCGGAATCTCGACCGGCCCGGTGCGGTGCCGGATCGGGAGCATGAACCGCAGCTCGTCGGCGAATACCACCAAAGCCGTCATTTCAGAAAGCGTATCGGACCGTCAACCAGGGCGTCTGCTCGGTCATCAGGTCGAGCAGACGCTGCTTCCACACCGACTTCCAGGCGGCCCGGTAGCGCACGTTGCGCATACCGTTCTGCGAGGTCTTGAACTCCTGGATGTCCGGTCGCCACAACAGGTTCTCGGCCTGGGGATGCCAGCCCAGGTTCACCTCGTGCAGGCCCTGGTTGTGGGTGAGGAAGATGACCTCGGCCTGCGCCTGGGCCTTGGCCGCGGGTGACAGCGAGTCGTTCAGCTGAGCCAGCAGTTCGGTCCAGTCGGCCAGCCACTCCTCGTGCACCACCACCGGTGAGAGATTCAGGTGCACCTCGTAGCCGGCCTCGAGGAAGTCGTTCACCGCGGCGATCCGCTCACTCACCGGGGAGGTGCGGATGTCGAGCAGTTTCGCGGTGCGTTCGGGCATCACGGAAAAACGGACGCGGGTGCGCCCCTGCGGGTCGTAGTCCAGGAGGTCGCGGTTCACCTGCTTGGTGGCGAACGAGGCCTTGGCCGTCGGCCAGTTCCGGAAAGCGACGACCAGATCGAGGACGTTGTCACTCACCATCGCGTCTACCGACGCGTCACTGTTCTCCCCCAGGTCGTACACCCAGGCTTGCGGATCACACTGGTTGGGCTCGGTTTTCGGGCCCTGCCGAACGATGTGCCGGCCCAGGTAGCCGATCATCTGCTCGATGTTGGCGTAGACCGTGATCGGGTTGGCATACCCCTTGTGCCGCGGCACGTAGCAATAGGCGCAGGCCATGGCGCAACCGTTGGAGGCGCTCGGCGCGATCCAGTCGGCCGACCGCCCGTTCACCCGCGCCGTCATCGTCTTGCGTACGCCCAGGGCCAGAACCTCGGTCTTCACCCGCACCCAGCGCTGCACGTTCTGCTCGTCGTTGTGCACAGCGTCGATCCGGTTCGCCGACGCGACCTCCACCACCTCGGCCTGAGGCCAGCGCGCCACGATCTCCCGCCCGCGCTCCAGGTCGAGGGCGGCGGGCTCGGCGTAGATGGTGCGGACGTCCATGAGCACCCGGTGATGGTCTCGTGTTTGCGGACGAGGAGCACCTCGGCCATCAGTGCTTCAACGTGCGGAAAGGCGCATTCCGGGCAAAGATCATGGTTCAGCTTCTGACGGCTGAGACCCGCATCGATCCTTGGACACCTCGGGGAGCTCACTGTGACGGATCCCGCCATCAGCCCCACCGGCCTCGGCATCTGGCCCGGCAAGGCCTATCCACTCGGAGCCAGCTACGACGGCTACGGCACCAACTTCGCGATCTTCAGCGAGGTGGCCGAGAAGGTCGAGCTCTGCCTGTTCGACGAGCAGGGCAACGAATCCAGGGTGGAACTGCCGGAGGTCGACGCATTCATCTGGCATGTCTTCCTGCCCGGTATTCAGCCTGGTCAGCGCTATGGCTACCGCGTGCACGGGCCGTGGGACCCGGCCCAGGGGCACCGCTGCAACCCGAACAAGCTGCTGCTCGATCCCTACGCCAAGGCGATCGAGGGAGTCTTCGACTGGGACGAGTCGGTGTTCGGCTACCCCTTCGGAGACCCTGACGCCCGCAACGACGCGGATTCGGCCGGGCACATGCCCAAGTGCGTCGTGATCAACCCGTACTTCGACTGGGGCACAGACCGGCCGCCGAGCCACGAGTACGCCGACACCGTGGTCTACGAGGCGCACGTGAAGGGCCTGACGCAAACCCATCCGGAAGTGCCCGACGCCATGCGCGGCACCTACTCCGGCATCGCGCACCCCGCGATCGTGGAGCACCTGACCTCGCTCGGTGTCACCGCGCTGGAGCTCATGCCGGTGCACCATTTCGCCAACGACTCGACGCTGATCAGCAAGGGTCTGTCGAACTACTGGGGCTACAACACCATCGGGTTCTTCGCGCCCGACCCGAAATACGCGTCCACCCCCTCCCCGGGTGGTCAGGTGCAGGAGTTCAAGGCGATGGTGCGGGCCCTGCACGAGGCCGGCATCGAGGTCATTCTCGACGTGGTCTACAACCACACCGCCGAGGGCAATCACCTCGGGCCCACACTGTCGCTGCGGGGCATCGACAACCGGGCCTACTACCGCACGGTCGAGGACGACCGGCGCTACTACATGGACTACACCGGCACCGGCAACACCCTCAATGTGCGGCACCCCCACACGCTGCAGCTGCTGATGGACTCGCTGCGCTACTGGGTCACCGAGATGCACGTCGACGGCTTCCGTTTCGACCTGGCATCCACCCTGGCCCGGGAGTTCTACGACGTCGACCGGCTGTCGAGCTTCTTCGAACTCGTGCAGCAAGACCCCACGGTCAGCCAGGTCAAACTGATTGCCGAACCCTGGGACGTCGGTCCCGGCGGGTACCAGGTCGGCAACTTCCCGCCTCAGTGGACCGAGTGGAACGGCAAGTACCGTGACACCGTGCGGGACTTCTGGCGCAGCGAGCCCGCCACCCTCGGGGAATTCGCCTCACGCATCACCGGCTCCGCCGACCTCTACGAGCACTCGGCCCGCCGCCCCGTGGCCTCGGTCAACTTCGTCACCGCGCACGACGGCTTCACACTACGAGACCTGGTGTCGTACAACGAGAAGCACAACGAGGCGAACGGCGAGGACAACAACGACGGAGAGAGTCACAACCGCTCCTGGAACTCCGGGGCCGAGGGCCCGACCGACGACCCCGCCGTGCTGGAGATCCGCGCTCGCCAGCAACGCAACTTCATCACCACCATGCTGCTGTCCCAGGGCGTGCCGATGATCTCGCACGGCGACGAACTGGGCCGCACCCAGCACGGCAACAACAATGCCTACTGCCAGGACGGCCCACTGAGCTGGATCGACTGGTCGGACGTCGACGAAGACCTGCTGGAGTTCACCCGCGCCGCCTCCGCCCTGCGCCGCAACCACCCGGTGTTCCGCCGGCGCCGCTTCTTCAGTGGTCTGCCGGTGCGTGCCCAGGGTTCGCAGGCCCAGCCCGACATCGCCTGGTTCCGCCCCGACGGCTCCGAGATGACCGACCAGGACTGGGGATCCGGTTTCGGCCGCGCCATCTCCGTGTACCTGAACGGCCAGGGCATCACCGATCTCAGCACCCGGGGCGAACGGGTCGTCGACGACTCATTCGTGCTCTGCTACAACGCCCACGACGAACCCATCGACTTCTCCATGCCGCCCGCGACCTTCGGCGCGAGCTGGGCCCTGGTCCTGAGCACCGAACCGGGCCGCCTGCCGATCTCGGCGCCGGTCGTGCCGGTGCAGGGTATTCAGACAGCGGTGCCGGTCACGGGCGAGCCCGGGCCGGTGGTGGACGCCGAGAAGTCCCTGACCGTGGCCGGGCGGGCGCTCGCGGTGTTGCAGCTGAAGACCGACTGACGGTAGTTGTCCGCTACCTCTGTGTGGGAATTCGATGGGGTCGGTGTGCTACGCCGCGCTACGCTGTCGCTATGGACTCGATCAGCCAGAGAGAGATGCGCAATCAGTCGAGTGAGGTGCTCCGGAGGGTTGCGCAGGGGGAATCGATCATCGTCACCAACAACGGTGTGCCTGCCGCGGTCCTGGTGCCTCCGGGCTCGGACACTCGTAGCCGCCTGGCGGCCTCCAGTCGTCTTCACCTCGGTACCGGTCTGGATCTCAGTGCTCTCCCCGCGCCGGTCGCAAGCTCAGTCTCCACCGAAAGTCTGCTCGAGCAGGATCGCGGCCGGTGACGTACGTAGACACTTCGGGACTTGTGAAACTACTCATCGCCGAGGCTGAAACGGCAGCGCTGGGTGAATATCTGTCCAAAGTCGAAGACCGCACGACCTCGAGTGAACTGAGTATCGCTGAGGTGACGCGGACCGTGGCGCGCGCCGGAGTCGATGCGGCCGCAGCTGGGTTGCTCTTGCGTCAACTCGACCTGTTGACGATCGATGAAGCCAGCCTCTGGCGCGCAGGTCGGCTTCCCTCTCCAGCCGGCACCTTCTTGCGCACCGCCGACGCCATCCATCTCATCGCTGCCATGGAGCTCGGGGAGAGCGAATTTCTTACCTATGACCGCCAACAGGCCCAGGCCGCAGCGGATCGCGGATTTGCAGTGATCGCGCCAGGTTTGCCGGATGGCTGGTACCAGCCGGTGTGACAGCTTGAGAACCCCGGCCGTGCTTCGTAGCTCACATATACGCAGGGCCGGTTTCCAAGATTCCTGGAAACCGGCCCTGACCTGCGGTGGAGACGATGGGACTCGAACCCACAGCCCTTGCTGGCAAAGCTGGTGGGGCAAACTCGGATGGGCGCCTCCACGAGTACGGCAGCCGCGAAGGTTGCCGGGGGCAGTCGTAGGGACGCCGGCTCTTGGAGCGAGAACCCCTGGGCCGCGATGTGTACACCTGGTACATCCGGTACCGGATGTACCAGGTGTACACATCGCGATAGCTCCGCGCGGGCTTTCTCCGCGCCCCGAAGAACTCCGCCGCAACACCTCTCGCTCGCTCTGGCGACTCCTGTTGCTCAGCTTGCTCATCGGGAACAAACGTCACGGACTCCGTCTTGTACAGACGTACTAGTACAGGCGTACAGGAGTTGGCGATGGCGTACATCATGTTGGTCGTGGCGATTGCCCTGGAGGTGGTGGCCACGAGCTTGCTACCTGCGACGCAGGGGTTCTCTCGGCTGGGGCCGAGTGTGGTGTGTCTGGGCACCTATGCGGTGGTGTTCATGCTGTTGGGGCGCATCGTGGAGCAACTGCCGGTGGGCGTTGTCTATGCGACCTGGTCGGGTGCGGGGATTGCGGCGATCATGCTGATCGGGGCCACGTTCCTGGGTGAGCCGCTGAGCCTCGCCAAGGTCACGGGGGCAGCGATGATCATCGGTGGGGTGGTGATCCTTAACGTGGCTGGGGTTCACTGAGTCTGATGACTAGCTCCCGGGATCCGGAAGGCCGACGCCGCGCCCTGCTCGCGGCCACCGTCGAAGTGGTGGCCGAGGTGGGCGTGGCCCGCACGACGCACCGGGCGATCGCGGCCCGGGCCGGCGTGCCGCTCGGCGCGACCACCTACTACTTCCCCACTCTGAACGATCTCATTGCCGGGGCGCTGGAGCAGGCGGGCGATGCCTGGGACGCCGATCTGGAGCGCTGGGAGTCACAGTTGCGCGCCGCTCAGGCCGAGATCGGTGAAGGTGACCACGCAGCAAAGAAACTCAGCGACGTCCTCACGCAATTGATTTTGGGGTACCTGGCCGATCAGCCGCGTGCGCGGCTGGAGTGCGAGCTGTATCTCGCCGCGGGGCATACGCCGGAGCTGCGGCCCCTGGCCACCCGCTGGCTGATGGGGCTACGTGAGGTGACGGGTCGCCTCACCGACAAGAACACCGGCTACGCCCTCGCCACCCTCGTCGACGGAGTGTTTCTGCAGGCCACGGTCACGGGGGAGGCACCTCCCGCCGAACCGTTGCGGGCGGCCATCGAGCGGCTCTGGGTCACTTCCTGAAGTTCTTTTGGACGTTTGCCGGCCCCCGCGGTCAGGTCCCCGCCGGTTTCTGGTTACCGATCAGCACCGGGAACAGGAGCGTGGTGAGTGTTTGGCGCTGTTCTTCGTCCAAAAGCTCGAGAACTTTCGCCTCCACCTCGAGCATGGTGCGTCGGCCGATGTCGATGAGTTCCCGGCCGGCGGGGGTGACGACCAGATCGGCGGTGCGCCCGCGGCCCGGCAGCGTGCGTCGATCAACCGCGCCGAGCTCCTCGAGCTGACGCAGCGTGGCCTGCATGCTCTGTGCCGTCACTCCGGCCCGGCGGCCGAGTTCGCTGTACGACAGCCCGGCCTCGCGCGACAGATGACCCAGCGCGGAGAGATGCCTCAGGGAGGTGCCGTGTTCGCGTAGCCCTGCCTCGACCTCGGTCCGGATGGTGCGCCCGATGGTCATCAGCAGAAAACCCGGGCTGGGCTGCGGCGATCTCGGGGCACCAGTCACCTGCCCATCCTGACATCCGGCACCCCTCTCGGATCAGTTTAAGTCTGGCTGTAACCTGTCGCCCATGAAGGCCCTCCTCCTCGTCCTCCATGTGGTTCTGGCCATCGTGCTCATCGGCCCGCTCACCGCCGCGGCCAGCCTGTTCCCCCGCTATGCGCGCGAGGCTGTCGATGCCGGCGACGACCACGCCGGGCCGTTCGCCGTGCTCAAGGCGCTGCACCGGATCAGCACGGGATATGCGGTCGCCGGTATCACCGTGCCGGTGTTCGGCATCGCCACGGCCTCGGCCATGGGCGTACTCGGTGACTACTGGATCTGGGTCTCGATGGCCCTGACCTTGGTTGCTGCCGTCCTGCTGGCCTGGGTGGTCGTGCCGGTGCAGCGACGCGTCATGGAACTGCTGCAGAACCCGGGTGGGCCGGACCAGGTGCCCACCCTGCTGCCGCGACTGCGCATGGTGACGGGCATCTTCGGCCTGACCTGGGCGATCGTCGTGATTCTGATGATCGTGCGGCCCGGCTCGTCGACGGGGGTGTGATGACCTGGTCGCTGACGAAAGACTTTACTGCGCGAAATCTTTCGATCATTCCCGGATTCGGGGCCAGGCTGGTGCCACGGCGCCTGCGGTCTCCCGAATGCTGGGCCCACTCATTTCCCCCAGGCTGTTGAAAAGCCTTGCGGATAAACGGGGCGATCAGTCCTCGCTGCGCGGCCGGCGACCCGGCAGGGCGGCGATCCTGGCGTAGAAATGGTCGATCCGATGCACGACTTCGGTGAGCCCGTCGAGGTTCATGGGCTTGGTGACGTAGGCGTTCGCGTGCAGCGAATAGCTGCTGAGGATGTCGGTCGGGGCCTGCGAGGTGGTCAGCACCACGATGGGGATGCTGCGCAGCTCGGGGTCGTTCTTGATCTCGGCCAGCACCTGACGCCCGTCCATGCGGGGCATGTTCAGGTCGAGCAGGATCACGTCGGGCCGCGGGGCGTCTTCGTACTCGCCGGTGCGGCGGAGGAACGACACCGCCTCTTCGCCGTCGTTGACCACGTAGACGTTGCGCGGCGCGCCGATCGTCTCCAGTGCCTCTTCGATCATGAGGACGTCACCCGGGTCGTCGTCCACCAGAAGGACGGCCATGGCACGGGTAGCGGATGCGAGCATGAAGAACCCCTCGACGTGTGCGTATGGGCGGCCGAGGAACCACTTCGCGGTCTGAAAAGCTCGCACCTCGGGGGCTGGTGTGGTCAGACCGCGATCCTAACTGTCCACCAGTGGCCACGGACAGACGTGAGCCAGTGCCCGTGCACCGAATTGCGCGTGGCTGATCACCTACGGCCTGACCTGGCTCGATGCTGCCTCAGCCGGCCTCGTTCCCGGCGAGCCGAACGTGGGCGTCTTCCCATCCGGCCGGCAGCTGACCCGCGGGCAACCGGTAGAAGATGAAGGCGGAGGAAGCCATGGCCCGGCGGTGTCGTGACATCGCGCCGCGGTGCGGTTCCTGGCGGATCATCGCGTCGATCGAGGCCTGATCGCGCCAGGCGCTCAGGGTGAAGAACTCGCGCCGTAGCGGATGGGCCTCCAGCGAGATCCCGACCGCCCCCTCACTGCGCCCCACCTGGCGGTGAATCTTCATGGCATCCAGGAAGAACCGCGGCACCTGGCTCAGCTTGTGCAGCTGGAAGCGCGAGGCCATCACCACGACCTCGGTGTCATCGGTGAGCGTGCTGTCCAGGTTCTGCCACGGGATCGTCGGCATCGGTCCACTCCCTTGCATCTTGTCATTGGCTAGATGCAAGGAGAGTTGCAAATCTTCAATAACTTGTCAATGGCAAGATCCTGAATTACGGTCGGGAGTCGTGACATCCGGAACCAGGCCCTACCACCACGGCGATCTGCGCCGGACCCTGATCGAGGCGGCGGCCGACGTGATCGCCGAGTCGGGCACCGATGCCCTGAGCCTGCGTGAACTCGCGCGCCGGGCCGGCGTCTCGCACGCCGCGCCCGGCCACCACTTCGGCGACCGAACCGGCTTGCTGACTGCTGTGGCGGCACAGGGTTTCGAGCTTCTGGCGGACTCGCTGGAGCAGGCCGACGACTTTTCCGGCATGGGTCTGCGGTACGTGCGCTTCGCCCTGGCGCATCCGGGGCATTTCGCGGTGATGTTCCGCACCGACACCGTCAACGCCGAGGACGAGGCGTTTCAGGAGGCCTCCGGGCGCGCCTATGACGTGTTGCGAGGAGGTGCGGCAGAAGCGCTTTCGCCGGCTGACGACCGCGTGCCGGCCCTCGCTGCCTGGTCACTCGTGCACGGCCTGGCGACCCTGCTGCTCAGCGGGGTGATGAGTCTGGATCCGGGGCAGAGCGAGGACGACCTGGCCCGCCTGGTCACGCAGTGGCTGACGGGGCGATCGGTATGAACCGCCCAGCCGGGAGTCAGTGATAATCTCGACCTGCTCAAAGGGTGACGGAGACGTCGCCCTTCCTGGACGGGGAGGACCCTGATGAAGAAGCTGCTGATGGTCGCGGTTGCCTCCGCAGCCGGTGTCGCGGTGTGGCGCAAGGTCGGCGCTACGAAGCCCACCCAGCCCTGGGCGACAGTGACCGACAAGATTTGATCCTCCCGTCCCGTGAGTGATAATGATTGCTCGCGAGATACGGGGACGTGGCGCAATTGGTAGCGCACCTGCTTTGCAAGCAGGGGGTTGTGGGTTCGAG
Organism: Kineosporia sp. NBRC 101731; assembly: GCF_030269305.1. Lineage (NCBI taxonomy): Bacteria > Bacillati > Actinomycetota > Actinomycetes > Kineosporiales > Kineosporiaceae > Kineosporia > Kineosporia sp. NBRC 101731. The sequence goes on along the minus strand of NZ_BSTC01000001.1, from coordinate 217,423 downwards.
TCCCATCGTCTCCACCGCAGGTCAGAGGCGGTTTCCGATCACTCGGAAACCGCCTCTTTTGCTGCCAGGGAGCCTAATAGGGAGCCTAAGCGGCTGAGGGCCTCTGATCAGGCTCCCTGGTCGGCTCCCCCGGCCCGGTCTCGGTGTCGCCGAAGATCCGGTCCATGGCGGTGCCGCAAGCCCTCCAGGATCGGCCGCAGCTGATGCCGGGAGACCACCCGGTCGCAGGGGTGTCCTGTTCCCGATCAACGCGATGTCCTTGAGTGAAGCACCATGCTCTTTGCCTGGTTGCACAAACACCTGCACCCCGACGACATGTACTCGTAAGTAGGGCAAGGCGCTGGGCCCACGGCCTTGGAAATGCTTCTCTAGAGGACGTGTACTAACGATTTTCCTGCTGGCGCGTAGACGGGGCGGGTATGGTCGGGAACCAATAGCAACACCTGGAGTCACAACCACGAGGGCTAGCGGCTTCATCGGCCCCCAGGTTGAGTCGGGCGGTTCGGGGGACCTTATGGGGATTGATGTAACTATCAACCAAAGGACGCTGCTGGTTGGTGGCAAGACCTTTGCCCTACAGCACATAATCGGAACCTCTGGCATCTCATCGCGCTTGCCTCGGAAGAGGGTGCGAGAAGGGCCTACGGATAAGTCAAGGCGATGGCGCAAGATTCATAAATATGCCAGCCTTGCGAGCGTTGCCCTGCTCGTATTAGGCATTGTTTTTAGCCCTCACGATGGTTCCGATGAAGCCAATGTCGGCACTGTGATGGCCAGCCTAGGTTTTCTAGGGCTTTGGGTTTTCCCCTTTGCATACTTGGGATGCAGAAATGGCCTCTTGGTTCGAAAGAAGATATTCTATTTTACGATCCAGCCTTCGGGCCTAGAGTCTCTGACAATCTCGTCAATGGACGAGAAGGACCTAGGAGATCTCAAGAAAGCGCTGGATGGGGCGCTAGGATCCCCACCGGACAGGGCCATGGAGTTCACGGTCGAGAACGTGGTATTCGGTGACCAGTTCAATTTTCATGGACCAGGAGGAGTGGGCCAGGTCAATCTGAAATGACAAAATCCGACTGATCCGTCCGGAAAGGTTGAATCGATGGAGAGCAAGGATCTGCGCAGTTCCTACATCGGTGGGGATCAGATAAACATTCATGGGTCTTTTGCCATAGGGAAAATTTCACACGGGGAATCGCGCAACCAAGACCTCAACATAACCACGGCGGATAGAAACCGTGCGGCCGTTGAGCTAGAAGACTTTATTAGCTTCTTGGAGAAACGTAAACTCGTTGACGGTGCTAGCGTATTAACCGCCGAAGTTGAGCCATTAATTGAGGCTCAAAAACCTAGCCTTGCACACGTGCTAAAGATGGTGTCTCTAGGTGCAGGAAGGCAAATTCTAAAGATTGTGGAGCATGCCGCCGCTCCCGTACTGGTTGCGATGATTGAGAATGGCAATCTGTGACTTCAATCGGCGACTAGGCAGGCCGGAAGTTGCGGCCCCATCGGCTCCGCCGCAGGTAAGAGGCGGTTTCCGCGCCATCGGGAGGCCGCCTCTTACCTGCCCAGGGATCTAAGTGGCTGAGTGCCCTTGGTCCAGCTCCCCGGTCGGCTCCCCCGGCCCGGTCTCGGTGTCGCCGAAGATCCGGTCCATGGCGGTGGCTCCCCCTTCCAGGATGGGCCGCAACTGGTGCCGGTAGACCAACTCGGTCACGGCGGTTCCCTGGTGCCCGACCAGGCGGGCGATGTCTTCCAGGGACACCCCGTCATCGGAGAGCAGCGAAACGAAGGTGTGGCGCATTTCGCGTAGCGTCCACTCGGTTTCGTTAAGCCCGGCAGCCTTTACTACTCTTCGGAACGCGTGCCGAAGGTTGTGAAGGTCGTACTCGGTTCCTGCCGCTGAAGGAAAGACCAGTGAGTCATGCTCAATTGCTTTGGCTCCGAATTCCTTCTTCAGCTTCTCCCGCTGCCCCTGCAATGCCTTGACGCAGCGAATGGGCATCGCCAGGCGTCGCCGGGACTTTTGGGTCTTCGTGTCTCCACTCTCACGGACGGAACGAAGGACGGCGATTGAAGCCGGGATCATCTGGCCGTCCTTCTCTCCCCCGATCAAATCGACCTCTCGCCAACGCAGCGCCCGCAATTCCTCGGGCCGGGCACCGGTGAGGATCGAAAGCACGATGTAGGCGTGCATCCGGAATGCCTCGGAAGCGTCAAGCAGCTTCGACGCTTGGTCGAGCGTGAGCGACTTGGACGGGCGGCCCGGCCGCTCCCCCTCGGGCACCTCGCACAAGAGCACGATGTTCCGGCGGACCTTGTCCCGAGCCTGGGCCTTCTTGACCGACCGGTTCAGGACCGAATGCAGCATCTTCAGCGACCGGGTACTGAGGGTTTTTGATTCGGATTTGAGCCACTGCTCGACATCCTCGACCGAGAGATCCCGAAGCTTCTTCTTTCCCAGTCCGGGAATGAGACGATCCCGGGCAAGGTCGGTGTAGAGCTTGACCGTCTTAGCAGAGCGCCCGCTCAATCCGTGAGCCAGCCAGTAATCAACCGCGTCCGCCACCGTGTAATTCTGCGGAGTAGCCGGAGCCCCGTCCTCGTGCTCCCGGATAATCTCCTTCAGCTTCTCCCGAACCTCGGTCTTTGTGCGACCGATTGCCTTGCGCCTAATCCTCTTGCCGTTCGGTCCATATCCGAGATCGGCCAGAGCAACCCAGCGCTTGCGCGACTCCTCCCAGAAGATCGAACCGTCACCCTGCCCGCGACGCGTGGTCATTTAGGCGGCCCTCCCGATTTCGTTGTGATCCTGTTGCGCCTCGCGCTCCAGAAGGGCGATGTACTCCGTGATTCCTCGCTCGGTCACGAACCGCGTGCTGCCCTCGACCACCGAGGGGAGTCGGCCCGAGCGGATGACTTCGTAGGTGGTGCTGCGGGAGAACCCGAGAATCTGCATCACGTCCATGGGCACGCGGTAGAGCTTCCGGCCAAGCAGAGGGCTGTTTTCGGGGTGAGCCGTCGTCAAGGGAGGCGTCCTCTCGTCCGTGAGATCAGGCGCAGGCGGGGTGAGTGTGGGAACCGTCGTCGTAACTGAGCGGCTTGCGGCAGTGGATGCACACGGCCGGAGATGTAGGCGTGCCCGTGAGAGGCGTCCCAGCCGTCCCAGCCGTCCCACCGCTGGTCAGAGGGGGTGTGCTCTCGTCTCGATCCGTCCCATGGGACGGCTCAAGCCGTCCCAACGAGGGGTGAAGGAACGTCTGCGGCTGTTCCGGCCACGCGGTCGCGGGTCCGTCGGCCTCGACATCTTGCCCGGATTCGGCCAGCACTTCCGGGCAGTACCGCGACCAGGCGTCGGCGAATGCCTCGCGGGTGTAGCCCTTGGCCTGGATTCCATTGGGGAACCGGATGTTTCCGGGCCGAATGTCGTACTCCCGCAGCAGCCTGCCCAACTGCATCGGCGTGATCGCGTCGCCCCGGTTGCCGTAGGCGGCCCAGGGTGCCTCGTCGTCGCTGGTGAGCCGCATGAGCAGGGTGGACGTGGCCAGAGCTTCGTCGTCCTCGAAAGCGGCCCGGATGTCGATCAGGAGCCGGACCTGAATCGGCATGTCGGTGTTGGCCTCCTTCTCGGCCTCCAGAGCGAGGCACGCGGCCCGGGCCCGCTCGGGCCAGTCGCCCCCGGCCAGATCGGCGATAGCGATCAGGGGTTCCCAGGTGTCGGCGGCCCGGTCCTCGACCGGCATGACCGGTTCGGCGTGCTCCAGCTCGGGGTGAGAGCGGACCCACCGGTTCAGCTCGGCCCGCAGGCGGCCCAGGGGCGGCCCGTCTCGCTTGGCCCGGTACGGGGCGACCTTCTCGCCGGGCCCGCGTCGGCGCATCCGGATCACGATGGCCCGGTCTTCGATGGTGTCGGGCATAGTGCCGATCCCGGCCATGCCTGCCATGGCGAAGGTGGGGATCTCCTCGACCTGCCGGGTGGCAGCGTCGTACCGCAGCGCGGCCCGGCCTCGACCGAATCCGGCGTTCAGCAGTCCCCGCAGGTCCTCGTTGGCGCCCTGGGCGTTGGGCCCGAAGATCGTGTCCGCTTCGTCGATCAGGATCGTCGGAGCGTCCTCATCGACATCCCCGATACTGCGGTAGATCGCGGACGGAGACGCATTCACGGTCACCAACGGCTTCCACGACAGAGCCTCACCAACGTCCAGCAGACGGGACTTGCCGCAGCGCTTTTCGGGTGCCCGGATGACCATCCGGGTGGCGTGGGTCCAGAACTTCAGACCGTGGGTGGCCGCGACCCACAGCACGAAGGCATCGGTTGCGGCATCCGACGGGAGGATCACGTAGCGGGTCACGGCGGCCCGCACCCGGTCCAGGAGTTCAGCACCGTTGATCTCGGCCGGTGCTCGGCGTTCGGTGCTCACAGTTGTTCTCCCTCGGGGTTGTGGGACGGCTTGAGCCGTCCCATGGGACGGACCGGGGCGGGCCCGATCCCCTTCTGACCTGCGGCGGGACGGCTGGGACGGCTGGGACGCTTCTGGGAGGCAGGCCCGGTCGTCGCCCTGGTCGCGGTGCTCATCGGTGGGCGTCGCCGTGGAGGCGGCGGTAGAAGTTCCAGATCAGTCGGCCGGTGCGGAGCCTGCGGCCGGTTCCGGTGCAGCGGGGGCAGTCGCGGAAGCCCTTGCCGCCGAACCAGGCGAGACGTTTGCCCGAGCCGGAGCAGCGTCGGCAGTTCCCGAACGGCCAGAACACACACGTCAGGAGGTAACCGAGCGTGAAGAACAGGGGGATCAGGATCAGTGCGCTAGCGGGAGATGCCAGGGGGTTCAAGACTGCCTCCAGGGCCTCTGATTAGTGGTTTTGGGCAAAGGGGTGCTAGCCGCTAGGCCGCAGGTCGGCCCGGAGGTTGCGTGCTAGCGGGGGTGCTAGCGCTAGCAGCCGTGACCGCTAGCGCTAGCGGCGATCTAGCACCTAATCGGCGGCCCGTTTCTGGTTACGGCGCGTGATAGCCGAGAGGACGTCGGCCTTGGCCGGGCCACGCCTGGTGACGGGCTTGCCCTCGATCCGCCGGCCGATTTGCCCAACCGGAACCCCGTGGGTCTTCAGGGCTGCCGTGAGCTGGTCTCGTTCCCAGGTGTCATAGATCTCGGGCCGCAACTCGGTCAGTGCGGTCAGAAGAGACTCGTTCCATGCCTTCTCGTCCCCGACGGGCCACACGGTGACCAGATCGGCCAGCAGATCGAACGTCGGCACCTCACGCTCGGCCGGACCCTCGGGCATCGTCCCGGCCTTCTGCCGCAGCCGAACCGCCCGTTCAATGATCTTCTCGGCGCTGGTCGAGTCGATGTAGTACGACCGGTAGGCGCCAGCCTTGCCCAGCCCGACCGCGATGCCCCATCCCGCCTCGATCCCGGGCTCGAACACCGTTGCCCGATAGCCGTTCTTGTACATCGACGTACCCAGGATCATGTCGTTCGCCGTCTGGTCAGCCACCGACAGGCAGAACCGCGTGTTCACGTTCCGCGTGATCCCGGTCGGCAGTGAATCCTTGTCCGGAATCTGCGTGCCCAGGACCAGGACGATCCCCAGGGCGCGACCGAGCTTGATGACCTTCTCGGCCACCTCCCCGGCCTTCTTTCCGAACTCCTTGTGAAGAAACAGGTTCTGAATCTCATCAACAAAGCAGACCAGCGGATGAAGCCCAGAACCCTTCAGGGAAGCCAGTTCCGGCGTAACCTTGTTCTCCGGGCACATCCCCTTGGCCGCGTAGAACGCAATCCGCTTCGACCGACGCTCACACTCCTCGAACAACCAGTCGAAGAACTGGGCGCACCGGGCGATGGTCTCGTCATCGAACCCGTTGCCATACTCCGTGGCCACCGGCTCGATTGCCTTGAAGTCCCCGACCCCCTTCAGCTCGTAGCCGCGAATCTCGGCCCGGGGGTCGAGCGCAGCGGCCAGGATCAGCAGCCGCAGGGCGAACGTCTTCCCGGAACCGGGCTGACCACCGAACAGCCAGTTCCGGAACATCAGCTCGGCCAGCAGCGGACGCAACCGGGGATCGGTGGCGAACTCGAACGGCTTGAACAGGTCCACCGCACCCGAGCGGCTGTTGCCGTCCTTCAGCAGCGCCCAGACCGGCTGAGCCATCGCAGAGGCAGGCTCATGCCCGACCCACAGCGCGAGGCGGCCCGGGTGGGCCCGTCCGGCCGGTTCGGGCCAGACCTGATCCAGCGGGAGCCGCAGCGCAGAGGCAAGGCGTCCGCGTCGGGCGATGACTTCGGCGGCCTCGACCCCGAACGGCAGATCGATCAGGGCCAGATGCCCGGGCCCGTCGCGGTGGATCTCGGTCGGGAAGCTGATCGCGTTGGCATCCTTCGCCACCGCCGAGTTGATCCCGGCGATACCGATGGACGTCAGGCCGCGCCGGACCAGCTCGGCCGTGAGCTTGCGGTAGGTCTTGCCCTGCATCACCCGGTCGGTGATCCGGGCATCGGCCGGCATTCCGGCCCGAGCCAGCAGAGGCACCCCGATCAGCACGGTCAGTGCCTGGTAGAGCGTCGGGACGACACCGGTGACCAGCAGGACCAGAGCGACGGTGACGACCAGGAAGGTCGGGGCGGCCACCCACCAGCGCCACACCGATTGCCGCTGCCGCTGACGGTCGAGCTTGAGCCACGTCTCGGCGTCACCCCTGTTCGCGGCATGCTGCCGCAGCACCCAATTGCCCTCTTCCGCCATCGCCCAGCGGACCAGACCGCAGGACGTGCGGAACGCGCCGATCGGGGCGTAAAACGCAGCCTTTGCGGCATACTTCGGCGTCCGGGTTGCCTGGTAGGCAACCACGTATCCCCCGTACTTCAGGCCCCATCGGGCGGACATGTACAGCGCAGAGCGGGAGCGGGCCCACTCCGGGACGATCGGCCGGACCGGGCGGCCGTTGCGGCCGATCAGCCGGGCCGGGATGTCGTCGGCCGGATCGACCGGGGCGCCCAGGTCGTCACGCTCGATCAGCAGCGACTCGTGATCGTTGTCCGGGTCGATGTCGTCCTGAGTGTCAGGGTCGATGTCCGGTTCGCTGTCCGGTCGGGTGTCCGGTTCGGTGTTGCGAATCCGTGCGGTCGCCAGGTCGAAGACCTGGGCGCCGTTGTTCTCGTCGTTATCGTCCGTGGCCGTGCCGTACTCAGGGGCGGTGCTCATCCTTGCGTTCCTCCCGGAGTTGGTGGGCCCGCCCGATGCAGGGGACGGGCGGGCCCGGTGACGCGTGATGTCAGGCAGGGATCAGGCGGCGATGTCGTCCGGCTCGGCGACATCCGCCGAGACAGCGGGGCTGAAGTAGCGGCTCACCGTTCGCTCGGTGACGCCGAGCCGTTCGGCGATGTCGGCGTAGGTCCGGTTCGGGTAGCGCTTGCGCATCGCCCGGGCCTTCTCGGCGTTCGTCCGGATCTTGCGTTGTGGCTGGTCACGCCGTGCTGGCCGATCGGGCTCGGTCGTCTCCGGCTCGGTCTCGCCCTGGGCTTCCGGGGCGTCCTCTGCCGGGGCGTCGGTGTCCTCGGTCGCTGCCGGTTCGGCGTCCTTCTTCGTCGCTACCTGCGGTTCGGTCTCGGCCGGTTCGTGCCGGACCAGGTGGGCCAGAGCGGCACCCATCCCGAGGACGATGACGGGCAGGCAGGCGACCGTGGCCGTGATCGGCCAAGGGGCCCGGGTCATCCCGGCCGCTGCCATCAGGTGGTAAGCAACCTGTCCGCCCGCACCCAGGATCAGGGAGCCGATCGCGGAGACACGGGCGAACGTCCGGGCTTTGGCGCTGACGTTCAGGGCCAGCCACACGTACATGGCGTACGCGGCGTAGGTCTCGACCCCGATGGGGAGCGTGATCGCGGTGTCGATCGTCGCCTCGTCCCAGATGCCAGGCAGTGGCGACACCGGGCCGAACCCGGTCAGGCGGCCCAGCTCGACCCAGCCGGACCAGATCGCGACGAACGCGGGAAGGGCCAGCAGCAGAACCGGCCACACGCGGGGCGACTTCCCCGAACGCTGATCCGGCGTACTGGTTTCCGTGGTCATGCTCGATTCCTCCGTCACGTCGATGTGGTTGGTCTGCGGTGCGGACATCAGCACGCCTCCCCGGTGTCGCGGGCGAGCAACATCCCGTCAGCCCGGCCGGTGTCGATGGCCACCTGAATCCGGCCGTTGAGGCACCGGGCCTCGACCATCCGCGAGACCGGGCCCTCGACCTGGGCGTGATCCGGGGTCAGGAGCTGAGCAACGGCGACCGTCGCCGGGGTGACGGCCAGGGCGACCAGGTAGCCGATGGCCAGCCTGCGGCCCAATCGTCCGAACGGACGCCGGGCCTCGATCGCGGTGCGGACAGCGGCCCGGCGCTGCGCCTCGACCCCGCTCACGCGGCATCACCCATCGGGCGGCCCGCGTTGAAACGCTCCCGGCTCACCCGAGCCAAGCGACGCTCGGCCAGCCGGAGCCGGGCCCAGTCCAGTTCCGAAACACGCTGCCCAAGCTGAGCAATCACGATCTCGGCATCGGTGACCGCCAGCTCGGCCCGGATCACGGGCCCCTCGGCCTCGATCGCGGTGAGGTCCTGCGCCGACGGTTCGTCGTCCGCCATGTCGGCGGACAGGAAGTGGAACATCATCAGACTTCCGTCCAATCGTTCAGTTCGTCCGGATTGACTAGACAATGTGGACGTTAGAAGCGATCGCGGGGCGATGTCAACCACTTGAGATAGACTGTCTAGACAATCTGACCGGGAGGCAGGAACTCATGGCAGTGCCGAGCGGCACCCGCACGGTGAAGCAACAAATCGCAGATCAGCTGCGCAATGAGATCTTCGACGGCACGCGTCCTCCGGGCGGGAAACTGCCCACCGAGGCCGAGCTCATGGAGTCGTTCGGTGTGGCGCGGAACACAGCCCGCGATGCCCTGGGCCTTCTGGTCAACGAGGGGCTGATCGAGTCCCGACGTCCGCACGGCTACTTCATCCGGGACCGAAAGCGGATGACCTACCGCCCGCAGGATGACCTACAGCCCCCGTCGCCCGACGCTCAGAAAGACGTGTTCATCACCGAGCAGTCTCGGGCTGGGCGCGACCCTCACCAGACCATCGACGTGGCAATCGTCGCCCCGCCCGTCGTGGTGCGTGACCGCCTCAAGCTAGAGGCCGATGAGCTAGCCGTGGTCCGGCGGCGCGTCCGCTACCTCGAAGGCGAACCCTTCTACATCAATGACAGCTACTACCCGCTAGAGATCGTCAAAGACACCCCGATCATGGCGCCCCTCGACATCCCCGAAGGTGCCAATCAGGCCCTCGCGAACCGGGGCTTCGTCCAGGTCCGGGCCGTCGACGAGATCTTCTTCCGGATGCCCAGCCCCGACGAAGTGACCCGCCTCGACCTAACGGCCGGCACTCCGATCGCCCTGCACATCATCACTGGTTACGGGCCGGATGACCTGCCCATTCGGTGCGTCTACAACGTCCTTCCCGGCGACCGGCACGTCATCACGTTCGACCGGCCCGGCTTACCACTGCCCAGCGAGGACCAATGAAGCTCGGATTCCGCCAGGCACAGACCAGCGATGAGCCAACCGTTGCCGACCTCCAGGCCGAAGCCATTGCTTGGCTTGCCTCCAAGGGCACCGATCAATGGCAGACCACGGCTCCCCATAACCCTTGGGCATCGACCGATCGGAGTCTGAGTTCCTCGATCGCTCAGGGCAAGGTATTCCTTGCCCTCGACGGGGAGACGGCCGTCGGCTCGCTCACACTCGACGACTTCGCCGACCCTGAGTTCTGGACTGAGACAGACGATCCCGCATCGGCTCTCTACGTCCACCGCATGGTCATCGTCCGGCGACTCGCGGGCCAGGGGCTGGGCGGCCAGATGCTCGATTGGGCGGTACGGGAGACGGCTGACCAGGGGCACCGATGGCTGCGCCTAGATGCCTGGAAGACCAACACAGCGCTCCACGCCTACTACCGAAGCCAGGGATTCGAGCTGGTCAGGGTGGTCGATCTACCGCACCGGGGATCGGGTGCCTTGTTCCAGAAGGACGTCAGAGTCGCTATGCCGGCCTGAGCGCTGAGGGGTTGTTCCCGGTTCCACGCTTGACCGGGAACAACCCCGTTGGTCGTCAGCTCAGGTCACCCCTGAGTGTCACTTCATCAGGTGGTCGAGTTCGCCACCCTTGGCTCCCGCCACCCAGGCGCCGAATGCGACCGGGGTCAGGGTCAGAATCGGTCCCGCGCCCTTGGCTTTGGTGTCGCGGACCTGCACGCGTCCTTCATTGCCGCGCATCTCTACGCAGCCGTTCTGTGATCCGCTCTTCGCTGCCTTGAACCAGTCGGTTTCGACAGTCATGGTCTGAACTCCTTGATCGGTTGTGCCTGGTCGAAGGCGTCGGCGAACATGGCTCGGAACGCGCTCACTTGTGCCGGAATCTCCAAATATCTTTCCTCCACATGGTTTTCCAGATAGATCACGTCCGGGTCGGCCGGATCGTCGAACTCCATGACGATGAACGGTGCTGCCAGGAGTCGATGCAATCCGGCATGGAACGGCCAGACGCGGATGGACACCGCTTCTGATTCGTCCAGCTCAACCAGGTGCCTGAGCTGGTCCAACATCAGACGCGGGGAACCAACATGCGCCCGTAGAGCGGCTTCATGAACAAGAAAATCGGCGTTCAGCAAAGGTTCTCGGGCGAACAGCCGCTGCCGCTCTAGGCGGAACTCCAGCAGCGGCTCAACGTCGGACTCAGGCACTTCGGGATCGGCCCGGATGACCGAACGGATGTAGTCCGGGATCTGCAACAGGCCAGTGACGACGGACGCCGAATAGTCTTTCATGGCTGATGCCTGAGCCTCCAGACCGGCCAACAGCGACAGGCCCTGCGGAACTGCGTCCAGATTGGCCAGGAAGTTCCGCGCCTTGGCTCCCTTGGCCAGGTTGACCAGCGCCTGAGTCTCTTCATCGTCCAGGCCGTAGATGTCGGCCAGCTCCCGCGCATCGCCCGAGCTGGCCGCAACCGTCCCGGCCTCCATTCGGCGGATCTTCCAAACCGCGCAGCCGAAAGCCATAGCGGCTTCCTCCTGCGTCTTCTTGGCCCGCACCCGGTAGGTCTTCAGCCGGTTGGCCACCTGTCGTTGCGTCACGGTCGCCCGTGGTTTCCGCGCCACCATCGTCGACTTGCCCCCTGTCACGTCGCCCCGCGTCATGCCCCGTGAGCCGATGCTACGAACCCAGTAGACCGGGCTAAAGGCCCTGTTGCACTGAAGCCCGCAGGGCCGCCACGGTTAGTAGCAGAAACATACGGGGCGATAACGGGAAGTGAGATCGCGATGAGACGCAGATACACCAGCGGTGCTAGCGAGATCTTGAAAACCACCCTTTGGCCGTTCTGGGACATGGTCCCGGCCCGCTGAGCCGCCTGGGCTCAGCTCACAACAGCTCGGCGTCTGACCGCCCCACCACGCGGGTCGCTGCGACAGGCGCCGAGCCTCAACTCCCTTGATCCCCCTGCGTCAGACGGGGCCCCACCCGCCCCCGGCACAAGATGCCGGCCGCCCTGCGGGATGCCTGGGGAGCGTCGTCACGGGCAGACGACGCACAAGGGAATGGCGGGAAGCTGGCCTGACGGGGAAGCCGACTTCCCGCCCACCAACCGCCCCCACCGCACCCGTTGACGGGGAACACGGGCGCCGTGGGGGCACCCAACGTGACGTGCTCAGCCTCCCTCCGCCGAGCGACGTCACGGCATTGGCTCCGGCCGTGCCTCATTCACAGATTCACAGGCACGGTCGGAGCCGCACAGGTCAAACCGCACTCAGATCGCGGCCGAGAGATCCGCGTCTTCAATTAGCAGACGCGGCCCGCGAATACCGCCGCCGGTCGCAAATGGCGGTTTAGGGCGAATGGTCAGCCTTCACCAGTAAGAGACTGACGGAAATCTTCCGACTCCAAAGCCTTAATCATCAGAGGCCGCAAAGTCTCTGCAAACCCTGGTGCCCGCAACGCGGCGTAGCTGACACCGAAGGGTTTCAGATTTGGCAATGACAACCGGTACAGCTGGGAGTCCAGGCGTACAATATCCATCTCCATCAAACGCCTCAACGCCGCGCGAAAGATTTCATTCTTTCCAATAATAAGATTATCGAACATCTCTCGATGAAGGGCGGGTTCGGCGGCAGCGCTCTGCTTGAAAGACGTGAGAATACGCCTCATGCCGACAATAGCGCTGCTCACCTTCCTAGCGTTTGAACTCTTGAACGCCCCATCAGTGCCAACATAAGCAATCCTTGACTCAAAGGCCCTCCAGGGATGCCAGCAGTCGGGCCAATTAACCATCAATGCGTGGTCGGATCGACTAGTAACTCGGGCCTTGGGGTCGCCGGTGAAGTCTCGGGCGCTAAGAAAGACAGACGCTGCCTCCTTCGCTTGAACGACTGCAATGCTAGCGGCACGTATCTCCAAGGAATCCACGACGACGAGGACGCCGGGGCCGAGTTCCAATTCGCCTTGGGTAGATGCATTCAGCACAAGGCTGGCTTCGCGAAGGGCAACGGTTGCGCGGGCTAGAGGGCCTGTCAGCTCGACCACGCCCGACGTCATGGGTATAGAAAAATGTATAGGGTTAATATCCGGAACCCAAGAACCGTCCTCGTTAGTTGGGTATAGCACCAATGAATAGGTTTCCCCACCTTGTGCCAGGGTGAACCCGGCCGGTCCTCGCGACCCGGCAATGTAAGAGCGCACAAGATCACCGATCATTGATTCATCAACGGAATCGTGATCAGTTGCATCCGGGCTGAGGCCCGATACGAAATGAACATAGAAAGGCCCAGGCGGAGGGCAGGCGCCGATCAAGTCAGCGCGCTTAACTCCATGGAGAGCCGTTGTCTCGGCGACGGTAACAAATGCCCGAAGGTAGTCGGCGAAAACAACGTTTGCTAGCTGTGAATCCAAAATGAAAGGATGGTCCGGTACAAAGGTTCCAACCAATTCCTCGTAGGCAACTCGCTCGGACGTTGATAGTGATGCCGGGAGCGTCAGATCGAGGCTGACTTTGGAAACATAGGAGATCACCCGAAGCGTCTGCTCTTCCCGGGTGTACAGAAGGTCTCGTTTCTCGTCGGAGAGTTGAAGCGATTGAGCAACGCTCTCCCGGACTTTGACGCTCTCCCGATCAAGGATGGTTTCCACAATTTCTTTGAGTAGAATTCCTCGGTCAACGCTCGTTTTGTGAGACCGTTGGTCATTCAGCAAATCGTTTGCCTCAGACTGCGGGTTAGGCACCGCCATTCGCCGTGCTAGCGACAAAACAACTGGGGGATACCCAAGGAAGTAGTCCACCCTTGCCCAGTAGTCTTCGGACACGCTGATGTCGGGCTCAAGAGCCAAGGCAAGGTCGTTTGTGACGGCCCTTCGGAATTCGGCGAAAGGCTGCGGGTGCACTCTATGCGTCGTGTAAGTGTTGCCATCGACCTTCAAATTATCGAGGGTCACGTCGATAAGCTCGATGAAAGTCTCAGCATCGAGAGGCAAAAGATCAGCTACCTCGTAAGAGATGCCCATCTCTCCGAATGCCAACTCGGCGGCAAATATCGAGTCGGGGCGTCCAAGTACCACCACTTGGCGCATAGGAACTGCACCAGCGAGCAGAGCCGCAACGTCTTCGAGGAATGACCAGAAATGATCGTGCCCTGCCTTGAGTTGTGCCTCATCCAGACCATCGAGAACAAGGCCCATATGGCCCTGCTGAAGGGCAAACATAAACTGAGCTGCATTGCCAGGGCCAAAGGATTTTAGGAACATTCCCGACAATGAGTTGCTACCCACGTGAACTTTTGCAAGGTCTACCTTGGGAGCTTTGATAGCGTGGGCTATCGCCCTTGACGCCATTGACTTGCCCATTGCTCCGGGGGCGCGAATAAGTAGTATGGACGCCGAAGGGGTGATTGTATCCAAATTGAGCTGCGGCCATACGTAGCCCTCAGCGTCAGATACGTCGAGTTTTAGGCCCGGGTCATCTCGCTGAAGCGCCAGTTCTTCCACCTGACGCGACGGCATGGCTTGCACAACTGTGCGCAAGGAAACCTTCGGCACGTTGCTCCCCTATCTGAGCTGACTCTGATGCACGCCTTGACAACTTCGTGGATGCAATGTAGCGCATCAGGCGTTCAGAGTGTCTAGCCTGTGGAAAACGGGACGCTTCCGGTTCGCACGTGGTCGCTACGAGTGCTGGGGTTTCATCAGTCCCTTGTCCCTGAAATCGCAGAAACACCAACTGTTCGTCAGATTTTGTGTCATGGCTACGCAGAACTCTGGGCTAATCGATGACTTATCGGTCTTAGCGGATGGCGGATCGGATCGAAATCACCATGCGACTGAGTACGTGACGACCCCTCGGGCTAGTGCCTACACCGGAACGGGGACCGCCAGTCTTTCGGTCGTTACAGGCCCGGGCGCCGTTGAGGGATCGATGTAGACGTCGCCAGGGCAAGGGGCGGAACTCCTTATGCCGGCCAAGCTCCGGGGAGCCAAGCAGGGAGCCAACGGTCCCGGACTACCGTGGACGATCCGGGACCGATTTGGACTTTCAAATTCATCGAAAGTGGTTGCGCGGCAGAATGATTGACCCTTCTGGCCGCTTTGCAAGCAGGGGGTTGTGGGTTCGAGTCCCATCGTCTCCACCGCAGGTCAGGGGCCGTTTCCGCTTCGGCGGGGACGGCCCCTTCCACGTGCAGGGAGCCAAAGCCATCGGTTGGGGCTAGGGGGCAAGCTCGTCGATGGTCATACCTACGTCGCTGAGAATCCCCCGTAGGGTGCCCTTGGCGATGTCCCGGTTTCCATGCACAGGGACAGTAGTTCCTCGCCCGTCAGGGTGCCGCATAATGTGATGGCTTCCGGCGACTCTCGCGACCTTGAAGTCTTTTCGTTCAAGCGCCCGGACTACGCGCGCCCCGGAGACCGAAGGGAACGGGGGCATCAGGCCGCGACGGTGATCGACAGTTCGCGAGGGACACCGAACTCCTCGATCAGAGCGGTGAGCGCCTCGCGGAGGTCGTCCAAGGCTGCTGCTTCGGTGTCGCCTTCACCGTGGGCGCCCAGGCCGGGGCGGAGCTGGGCGTGGGCGCACCACACGCCGTCTTCGTCTTGTTCGATGACGATCGGTACCGTCACTGTGCGGGGTTCTGCCATGGCACAAACGATAACCCGCTCGGATCGTCCAGCGGCAGGATCTGAACGGAAGCGTGCTCAGGTCGGCGGGGAAAGTACAGCAAACACCCCGACCGCAGCCGCTCCGGATCGGCCGGCATCAGCGTTGCCAGCACGGCAAAGACGCTCGGCGACCTACTGACCTGTTGTTTGCAAGCAGACATGGCGAGCACCATAACGACCGAACGCTCACTTCTCGTCCACCACCTCGTCGAAGTACTCCGCCATGAGCACGGCGAAGTTCTCGTACGGTTCCGGGTCCCCGGCGGATCCGGGCCCCCACTGGTACGCGGTCCACTCTGAATCGGCATCGCCGGTCGGAGGTTTCAAGAGCCAGTAGTCGCCGGCGCCCCCGTCGGCATACCCGATGAGCAGGCTGGTCCTGAGTACGGCGGCTTCCTCCTCGTCGTAGACCTCGAGCCAGATCTCCAGGAGTTCGGGTTCGGCGTCACGAAGCCAGTCGATCTTCTCGAGCGGCCATACATCTTCCCCGTACCGTCCGGCGTCGGTCCAGCCGTTGCTGACCAGGTAGAAGTTCCGGAACCGCGGGGGGAGGGAACAGCCCAGACGTGCTTCGGCCAGGGCCATATCGCTCTCGCTGCACGGGTCGGTGCCCATCCAGGCTTTCTCCACGACCTCGGGGCTGAACCGCGGAACAGTGACGAAGCCGAGCTCGGTGGTGGGGTCGAACCGGTCGACGGTCTGCCGCGAGGAGGCCAGCACTCTCCGGCTGAACTCGGTGAGGAAGACCTGCCACTCCTCGACCGTGAGTGGCTGCTGATCCGGCATGGGTGCTCCCAGGTGGTCTGCGGACTGTCACGAGCTCTGGTGTTCACGGGCGCGGTCCGATTCACAGTTCATCAAAGGTTCTGTGCGGTCCCGGCGGCTCCCAGAAGCGGTACCCTCTGTTGGTATTCGTCCAACATTGTTGCGGCGAATCCCCTCTTGCCTGCCTTCTGGGCTTGCTCTCCTGGAGAACCTCCACATGGCTCTGCGTC
Organism: Kineosporia sp. NBRC 101731; assembly: GCF_030269305.1. Taxonomy (NCBI): domain Bacteria; kingdom Bacillati; phylum Actinomycetota; class Actinomycetes; order Kineosporiales; family Kineosporiaceae; genus Kineosporia; species Kineosporia sp. NBRC 101731. Next base: position 201,195 of record NZ_BSTC01000001.1, on the reverse strand, counting down.
GCCGCCCCCGCCAGCTGGTGAGCCTCGGGGCTGTCGCCTCGCTCCTGGGAATCGGGATGGCGGCCATCGGTCTGGGGGAGAGCGCGGGTGCTGCCCCCGCGAGCACCGTTACTGCCCCCGCCACCGCTCGGGTGTACTACTTCACGCGTGGAGCCGACCGGATCGGCTATCGCCTCGATTACAAAGCGTCGCCGGGTCAGCGGAACGACCTCACCGTCACGAGCGAGAAGTCCGGTGGCGGGAAAACTTTCACGTACACCTACGACGACATTGTGGAGATCTCGGCGGGGCCTGGCTGTGCCTACCCCGACGCGACCGACCACACCCGCGTCACCTGCACGATCGACGACTACGACGCGAATCTGTATCGCGACGAGCCGATCTCGTACACAGTGACTCGTCTGTACGACCAGGACGACACGGTGACCTTCTCGAACCCGGCCGGGACGCGCGTCATCAATCAGTTCGTTCTTGGCAATGGCAACGACACCCTCCGCACGAAGAGCAGCGACCTCTATTTCGCCACCACGGTCTGGGGTGGCCCCGGTGAAGACATCATCACCGGCCACAACGGCCCGATCCTTGAGGGCGGCGAGGGCAACGACGTCGTGCGGGCGATCGGTAAGGGCACGTCTGCCAGCGGGAACGAGGGCGACGACACGATCACCGGCGGCGTGGGTGCCCAGGTCTTGCGCGGTGACGCCGGCAATGACGTCATCCACGGTGGCAGCGGCAATGACAGCGTCTACGGCGACGAGGGCAACAACAAGCTGTACGGGGACGCCGGTAACGACATCGTGATGGGCGGCAACGGCAAAGACCTGGTCTACGGAGGTGCCGGTAACGACGGCGTCCTGGGCGAGGGCGGCAACGACAAGGTGTACGGCGGCGCGGGCAACGATCGGCTCAGCGGCAGCTCGGGCAACGATGTGCTGTACGGCGACGCGGGCGACGACCGGCTCGAGGGCGGCATCGCCAGCGACAAGCTCTACGGCAACTCGGGTGTGGACAAGCTGTTCGGGCAGGCCGGGAACGACTGGCTGTACGGCGGGCTGGGCAAGGACGTCCTCAACGGCGGGGCTGGGAAGAACACGCTGAAGAACTGAGAGGCAGGGGCCGTCCCGTCGGAATTCGGCGGAAACGACCCCTGGCGTCTCAGATCTGGTTCTCGCCGCCGTCGACGTAGAGGTTCGAGCCGATCACGAAGCTGCTGTCCGCCGAGGCCAGGAAGGCTACGGCGGCGGCGACCTCGTCCGGGCGACCGATGCGCCCGATCGGGAGACCAGCACCCTGGCTCGCCTTGAAGCCGGCCGCGTTCTCCTCGCCGACCAGCTCATTGATGCCGGTGGTGTCGATCGGGCCGGGGGAGACAGCGTTGACACGGATGTTCCGGCCTGCCAGCTCATGGGCCCAGACCCGCGCGAAGGTCCGCAGAGCGGCCTTGGACGCGGAGGCTGTTTCTCAAAGCGCTGCAGCGCTATACGGTCGGCCCCGCGGCCTACTCGTTCGAGTCCCTGCGCCAGCCGACCGCCCGGCAGGTGGCCACCATGTTTCTCGCCGGGTCGGTCCGCTCGAGCACCTGGCCTGGCGGACCCGCCGGCTGTATGGGCGTGCAGGGTGCACTGAGCACCGGTGAAGCGGGACGAGTCGTCCGCGACACCTTGGCGGTGTGGCGGGACGGAGGTCGCGCGGCCCTTGTCGACCGCTTCCGGCAGGCCGTGGACGAAGGTGATCTACCCCCGACCTCCGACCCCGAAGTGCTGGCCCGTTACGTCATGACCGTGGCCAACGGCATCGCGGTCCAGGCCGCGGGCGGTGCCACCCGCGAAGAACTGCAGCAGGTGGCCGACGCCGCACTGAGGAGCTGGCCGCCCGCCTGACGTAGTTGACATTGACGCAACGTCAACTCCTACCGTGGTTCTCGTGACGGCGGAATGGTCCATCCAGGAAGTGGCCCGGCTGACCGGCGCGACGAGTCGCACCCTGCGGCACTACGGCGACGTCGGGCTGCTCGTGCCCAGCCGGACCGCGAGCAATGGGCAGCGCTGGTACGACCAGCAGGGGCTGGTCAGATTGCAGCGGATTCTGCTGCTGCGGGAGCACGGGGTGGGGCTGCCGGCGATCAAAGAAGCTCTGGACGGGGCGTCCGACCCGGTGAAGGCCCTGCGTGAGCATCTGGAAATGCTTGCGCAGGAACAGGATCGCATTGGGCGTCAGGTGCGGTCGATTCGCACGACCATTCGCAAGCTCGAGGGAGGGGAGACGCTCATGGCCGAGGAAGTGCTGGACGGGTTCGACCACACGCAGTACCGGGACGAGGTCACGCAGCAGTGGGGGCCGGAGGCCTACGAGAAGGGCGACCGGTGGTGGAGGTCGCTCGACGACGGGCAGAAGGCGTCGTTCCGGAGGCAGATGCTCGACATCGCCAGGGATTTCGCCCGGGCCCACGACGATCAGGAAGCAGTGGACGGGGTGGTCGCCCAGGAGGTTGCCCGCCGGCAGGTCGAGTGGCTGAGGATCACGGCTGAGCCGAGCCGGGACTACATCATCGGGATCGGCGAGATGTACGTGGCCGATCCACGTTTCGCGAAGAACTACGCGCCGCCCGGGGCGGATGCGACGCCGTACGCGGAGTACGTGCGGGATGCGCTGAGGGCCTATGCGGAGCGGAACCTGTAGACAAAACGCTGCGGTGGCATCTCGGCCCGCAGGCAGTGATGCCACCGTGAGCGGTGTGGAGCGGGAGGGTCAGACGGCGGCGAGTTCCTGGGCCTCGGTCTTCGAGAGGGCCCTCATCTTCCGCACGAAGTGGAGGGTGAGGGCGCTGCAGACCAGCACCGCGAAGACGGTGGCCTCGGGGCCGAAGTCGCCGCCGGAGATCAGGGTCGGGCCGTCGAGCACGCTGTGGAAGAGGCCGCCACCGCTGTTGCTGGAGCCGGAGACCGTGGTGCCGAAGATGCCGGACTCAGCGAAGTTCCAGCCGAAGTGCAGACCGATCGGCAGCCACAGCGAGCGGGTCACGGCATAGCAGGCGGCCAGCATCAGACCACCCTGGATCGCGATGGCCAGGGCGCCCCAGAAGGCGGTCGGGTCGTTGATCAGGTGCAGACCACCGAAGACCACGGCCGAGCCGATCATCGCGCCGAGGGTGCCGGTCATCTGCTCCAGCAGGCGGAAGAGAATGCCGCGGAAGATGATCTCCTCGATCACGGCGACGGCGGCCATCAGGCCGGCGGTGGCGAAGACCGAGAAGAATGAACCCCAGCTCAGCGAGTCGTAGCCGCCGAAGATCGTGATCAGCAGCATCACCACGCAGAACATGCCCAGGCCGAGCAGGGTGCCGCGGCGCAGGGCAGCGACGTCGACCGCGGCGAGCTCGGTGGCCTCTCGGTGCTCGACCTTCCGGATCACCCAGCGGTAGAGCCACACCTCGGCGACCGCGGCGGCGACTCCCAGCACCAGGGTCAGCAGCGACAGGAGCGGGTTGCCCTGGTTGACCATCGCGGCGAGCGGGCCGATGAAGGCCGCGTTCACGGCCAGGAAGCCGATGGCCAGAACGACCAGACGGACGGGGGTCTGACGAAGCTGCTGAGCGAACATCGGGAGCCTCCTGCTAGGTGTCGGTCGCGGCCTCCGGGCCACACCAAGAACCTAGATTTCAGAAGCTTCCCGGTCGTCACGCCACAGAGCGCACCTGGAGTAGCTCTCGTGGGGGACGCCTCTACGAGGCCGAGCTCACCAGCCCGTTGCGGTGCGAGAACACCACGGCCTGCACCCGGTCGCGCAGGTCGAGTTTGGTCAGGATGCGTGAGACATGGGTCTTCACGGTCTCCCGGCTGACCACCATGGCCTCGGCGATCTCCACGTTGGACATACCCTCGGCGATCAGCTTCAGCACCTCGATCTCGCGTGGGGTCAGAGCCTTCAGCGCATCCGGCCCGGCAGCGGTGGGCCGCAGCCGCTCGCCGAACTTTCCCACCAGGCGCCGCGTGATGGCCGGGGCCAGCAGCGACTCCCCCGAAGCGATGACCCGGATCCCGTTCAACAGCTCGCTGGGCGGAGCATCTTTCAGCAAGAACCCGCTGGCCCCCGCCCGCAACGCCTCGTAGACGTACTCGTCCAGCTGGAACGTGGTCACGACCAGTACCTTCGCCGGATTCTCGATCCCCGGGCCGGCCAGCTCGCGGGTGGCGCTGATGCCGTCGAGCACGGGCATCCGCACGTCCATCACCACGACATCAGGCTTCAGCTCCAGCGCCAGGTTCACGGCGGCGCGACCGTCACCGGCCTCCCCCACGACCTCCATGTCTGGCTGTGCCGACAGGATCGTCGCGTAGCCCGTCCTCACCAGTTCTTGGTCGTCCGCCACCAGCACGCGCAGGGTCACGAGAAGCGAGAGTATCGGTCACCTGGTGGACGCCCGCCTGCGTCGGTCTGTGTCAGTCGGCATCGGTCTGTGTTGGTCGGGGTCAGGCGGGGCGGGGCCGCCCCGACCCGTCGTAGCGCTCACGGGCATTCGCGACCAGAGACAGGTTCTCGTCGGCCCAGGTGCCGAGAACGCCGAAAGCCGGGCTGAGGGACATACCCAGCTCGGTGATCGAGTACTCGACCCGAGGCGGTACCTCCGGGAACTGCTCACGGGTGACCAACCCGTCGCGTTCCAGCTGACGGAGCCGCTGGGTGAGCACCTTCGGCGTCACCCCCGTCAGCCGGTCACGGATCTCGTTGAACCGCAACGGTCCCTCGTGGTGCAGCGACCACAGGAGCGGGGTGGTCCACCGGCTGAAGATCATTTCGACCACCGGGGTGATCGGGCAGGGATCGAACCCGTCGGTGCCGCTACCGAAGGGGCGCTCGATCGAAGGCGTGGTCATGCCCAATAGTATCCCTGAGGAACCTAATATCCTCAGGCTATTAACGTGGTTTTCAGCGCCTCACCGGGAGGCTCTGCGAACCGAAGGACCACCATGAGCATCGCTCTCACCGGCGCCACCGGAGCCCTGGGCTCTCTCGTCGTCGACGCCCTCCTCACCCGGGGCACCCCCGCGTCCGACATCGTCGCCCTGGTGCGCGACGCCGACCGGGCGAAAGCGCTCGCCGACCTGGGTGTGGGCGTGCGCGTCGCCCCGTACGGCGACGTTCCTGCCCTGGCCCGCGCCCTCGACGGTGTCGACCGGCTGCTCCTGATCTCGGGCCCCGAGTCCGGCGAACGTGTGTCCCTGCACGGTTCGGTCGTCACCGCGGCGCAGCAGGCCGGAGTCGGTTTCATCGCCTACACCTCGGCGCCGCACGCCGACGACACCGTGCTGCTGGTCGCGCCCGACCACGCGGCGACCGAAAACCTGATCCGGGCTTCGGGTCTGGCCTACTCGATTCTGCGCAACAACTGGTATCACGAGAACTACGGGGCTCACCTGAAGAACGCCGAGGCGACCGGAAAGCTGTTCAGCAGCGCCGGTACCGGACGGGTCGCCTCGGCCTCCCGCGCCGACTACGCGCAGGCCGCAGCGATCGTGCTGGCCGGCGGCGATCACGACGGACGCGTCTACGAGCTCTCCGGCGATGTGGCCTGGACCTTCGCCGACCTCGCGAGTGTGATGGGTGAGGTCCTGGGCCGTCCGGTCGAGCTCGTGCCGCTCGACCGGGAATCGCACACCGCCGCCCTCACGGCCGCCGGTATCGACCCGCGGTTCGTCGGGTTCCTCACCCAGCTCGACGCCGACATTGCCGAGGGTGCCCTCGCTGAGGCCACCGCCGACCTGTCCAGGCTCATCGGCCGGCCGACGACGCCCCTGATCGAGGGTCTACGCCAGCTTCGTTAGAACTCGCTTCGCCTGGAAGCCCGGGTGCCCACCCCGCGAAGCGAGCTCAGCATCGTCCCCCTCTGGCTGGGCTACGCGGCGAGGTCGAAGGCCAACGGGAAACCGGTCTGGAAGATCACCACGGCGAACCCGGCGATGCCCCAGAGGGCATTGGTGGTGCCGTAACTCAGACCGATGTCGGCGCCGATGGCGAAGTCGGCCAGATAGGCGATGCCGCCCAGGGCCGAGACGGCAAACACCCCGGTGCTCCAGCGGCGATAGCTGCGGGGAGCGAATCGGAGGGTGTAGTCCTCCAGCGTTTCGTGCGTGGCGCTTGCGACGTCGGCCGGTGTGCTCGTCATGACCCACTCCTGCACATCGGGGGCGAAGGGTGAGTCTTGACGTAAATGCTCACTGTTACGCAGGAATGGCGCCGGGTAACTGATTAGTTCTCGCTGCGGAGTTTGTTCTCCAGCCAGTGCCGGGGCTCGGTGCCGAGCTTCCCGATCACCTTGTCGGTGCCCAGCCAGGCGATCTGCCCCATCGCGATCGCGCCGCTGATCATGATGCCCGTGTAGACGATCTGCTCCAGCGTGCCCACGATTCTCCCTGGCGTCTCGGCAAGCGGTTGAACGCGAGTGAGGCTACGGCATGAATAACGTCGGGCGCCTCATGCCTTTCGGCTGTCTTTTGATCCGGAAGGTTTGATCCGGTGCTCAGTGACAATGTTTTCGGCCGACTTCGGGAAAGATCATCTTTTGCGACGGCTGGCCTACTGCTGCCCAGGTCAGAGGCGCTTCGGGGTCGAGAGTCCGGGGCCTGTCCGGGTCGCTTCAAAGGGTGAGTGAACTGACGTTAAAGGGGGGACGCAGATCACGTCGGGCGTCAGACGGTTCCCTTTCGGGCGGGCCCGGGTATTCGTGCCAGAAATCGTTCCGGAACCGTTCAAGAACGTTTCAAAGGGCGGACCGTGCATGATCACAGCCGGATAACTGTTCGCGATCATGCACGGTCCGCCCTGAGGGGGCGAGCCGGTCAGCTGGTGGAGGTCGCCGAGGTCGCCGACTGGGTGAGGTCGTAGACCGTGGTGCCGTCGATCGTGGTCGTGGCGTAGTTAGCCTCGACCCACTCGGTGATCTCCGTCGCGGCGTCACTGCCGCTGGAGCTGCTGCCGCTCATCGTGCTGCCGGGGATGAAGTAGTGGATCTTCCCTGCGGCCACGTAGGCCTTGAACTCGTCGAGCGTCGGTGCCGGGTCGGTGCCGTTGAAGCCACCGATTGCCATCACCGGCTCTTCGCTGGCCAGCTGGTAGCCGGAGGCGTTGTTCGATCCGACCGTGGCCGCGACCCAGGTGTAGTCGTCGGCGTTGGCCTGCAGCGCCGCCACCATCTCGTCGCTCGGGGTGGTGGCGTTGAGCAGACCGCCCATACCGCCGCCGCCCATACCGCCGCCGAAGCCGCCCTGACCCTGGGTGGTGGTGCCGCCCGGGGACTGGCCCTGGGTGGTGCCACCCGTGCCACCGGGGGCCTGGGTGGCGCCGCCCTGGGTCTGGCCGCCCGGGCCACCCGTTCCGCCACCGCCGCCCCGCATGCCGCCTCCGCCGCCCATGCCACCCATCCCGGTACTCGGACCGGCCGTGGGGATCGACCCGGTGTGGGCCGTGGCCGCTGTGTTCAGCGAGTACGCGGTCGGTCCGAGCAGGCCCGAGATCAGGGCGAGAGCGCCGATACCGAGCATGACGCGCTTGCGGGTGACGCCCTGCAGCCGGACGGCGAGCCAGCTGGAGGCCGCCAGACCCGCGGTCGCGAGCAGGCCGGTGATCAGCACGACCACGCGGATCCACGGGTGCCAGTCGGAGCTGTTGGCCAGGAGTGTGTACGACCACAGCGCGGTGACCAGCACGGTGCCGGCCAGGGCGAAGGTGCCGATGACCGAGCGGGTCTTCCAGAGCGCGGCCGTGCCGATGCCGACGAGGGCGGCGATGGCCGGGGCCAGGGCCACGGTGTAGTAGGAGTGGAAGATGCCCTGCATCAGGCTGAAGGTCAGGAAGGTGATGACCAGCCAGCCGCCCCAGACGATGAACTGGGCGCGAACGGCGCTGGTGCGCGGCAGTTTCCGGGTGGCGATCAGACCGGTGACGAGCAGGATGAACGCGGCCGGCATCAGCCAGCCGATCTGGCTGGAGAACTCGGAGGTGAAGAGCCGGGTGATGCCGGTCTCGCCCCAGTTGCCGTTGCTGCCGACGCTTCCGGTCTCGTTACCGGTGAGCCGGCCCAGACCGTTGTAGCCGAAGGTGAGTTCCAGGATCGAGTTGTTCTGCGAGCCACCGATGTACGGACGCGAGTCGGCGGGCCACAGTTCGACGGCAGCGATCCACCAGCCGGCCGAGACGATCATCGCGGCGAAAGCGGCCAGCAGGTGGCCGATCCGCTTGAGGAAGGTGGTCGGTGCGGCCCACAGGTAGGTTAGGCCCAGGGCCGGCACCACGAGCAGGGCCTGCAACTGCTTGGTCAGGAAGCCCAGGCCGATCATCACGCCGGCCAGGAGCAGCCAGCGCATCTTCGCGTGCTCGACGGCGCGCAGCACGAAGTAGACGCTGGCGATCATCAGGAGCACGAGCAGGGCGTCCGGGTTGTTGAACCGGAACATCAGCGTGGCCACCGGCGTGGTGGCGAGCACGGCCCCGGCGAGTAGCCCGGCCCCGGCCCCGAAGTGGCGCCGGACGATGGTGAAGAGCAGGCCGACCGAGGCCACACCCATCACGGCCTGGGGGAGCAGGATGCTCCACGAGCTCAGGCCGAAGATCCGCACCGCCAGGGCCATCGGCCACAGCGCCAGCGGCGGCTTGTCCACCGTGATCGCGTTCGCGGCGTCGGAGGAGCCGAAGAAGAACGCCTCCCAGCTCTTCGACCCGGCCTGCACGGCGGCGGAGTAGAAGGAGTTCGCCCAGCCGGACGCGCCCAGGCCCCACATGTAGAGGAAGGCCGTGGAGACGAGCAGGGCGAGGAGGGCCGGGCGGACCCAGGCTGGGTCCTGCTCCCGGCCACGGACGATGCGCCGGCCCAGGCCGCGGGTGCCCTGGGCGCTGTCGGCCCGGCTCGGGGGAGGCGGATCGGTCTGGGGCCCGGAGCCGGTCTGGCTGTCCAGGGTGGCTGTCATCGGTTTTCCTTCGTGGTCTGTCGGGAGGTCTGTCGGGAGGTCTGTCGGGCGGTCTGTCGGGCGGGGAAGAGTTCTAGAACGCTGGGGAGTTTTTGCATGATCACGACGGGTTGGGGGGCGTTGTGTGCGCGGCCCAGTTGCCGGAGAGCAGCTCGTCGTCAGCCACCGTGATCAGCCGGGCGGGCACCCAGAGCTGGGTGAGCCAGGAGCGGGCCCGGGTGCCGCGCACCAGCGAGGCGGTGGAGTAGGTCGAGGCCTCGAGGCAGGTGAAGCCGATGGCGCTGACCATGCGCCACACCGGCAGGGGCATCTCGCCGGTGTGGGGGTCGATCAGGTGGGTCACCCGGGCGTCGCGGTGCCGCTCGGGAAGAACCGCGATCCGGGACGTGCTCAGAGCCGCGCCGGCGGGCAGGTGGATCTGCGTGGTGAGGTCGCCGTCGCGGTCTTCGATCAGCACTCTCCAGCCCTGTTCCGGGGCCGGGCCGGCCGAGGCGACGTTGCCGCCGAGCCGCACCAGCACCCCGGCGTCGACGCGCTCGCGCACCCGGGCGGCCGCCATGTCGCAGACGGCGGCCTTGGCGGTGGCGCTCAGGTCGAGCGTGGTGCCGGCCGGGACCTGGAGCTTGCGACCCTCCAGCCGGACCTGCTCCCAGCCCGCCGCGGGGCGGCCGCCGGTCGGGCGGGAACCGCAGACCGGCAGGTGGGAGCGGTCCCGACCGACCGAGCCGACCGCGTTCATCGCCGCACCCACGGTGGGGTCGATGTCGCCGTCGGTGCGCATCGCCACGGCCAGGGAGGCTGCGACCAGTTCGGCGAGCAGCGGGCTGACCGTCACCGGACTGCCCCCGGCCCGGTACAGCTTGTGCAGTTCGGCGTCGGAACGGAAGCGGGCGGCGGCCTTCTCGGCGGCCGCGATCTGACGGGAGACGATGCGGCGGGCCACGGTCAGGGCGGCCGGGTCGTCGACGGTGACGGACGCGGTGGTTCCCCAGGCGGGCCAGGCCACCGTGGTGGCGGCTGCGCGGTGGCCGGCGACGAGCGGCTGCTCGGGCAGGTGGTTCCGGCGCAGCCCAGGCACGACGATGTCGGTGATGGCCATGGCTCCTCCTGGAGTTCCTCGGGTGATCCGGTTATGAAGAATCCTCGGGGCGGGAGCTGGGGTGATCGGCAAGGAAGTCTGAAAGCCTGCTGTGCGAATTACTTATGTGACTGCTGTGAAAACTGTGAAAGTGCTGTGACGCGGACATCGGGTAGACGGATGACGGTGCCACATCGTCCCTTCGTGGAATGTCCTTCGGATCAAGGGAATCTCGATGCATTGAAATCGGGTTCGCCTACTCCGCAGTCAATTTCGCTATACAGTTCAAGCTGTTGATCAAGCGGGCGGATGTGGGGGAATGTCGTGGCGTGGCTGGCTCTGGCGGGAGCTATCGTTCTGGAGATCATGGCGACGATCAGCCTGAAAACGGCTGATGGATTCACCCGGTTCTGGCCGAGTGTGATCGTCGTGGTGGGGTACATCGGCTGTTTCAGTCTTCTTGGCTTTGCGTTGAAAACCCTTGATGTGGGCCTGGTCTACGCACTCTGGTCAGCTGTGGGCACGGCGGCCATCACGCTTCTCGCGGTGGTGATGTTCGGTGAGACGATCACCCTGCCGCGCATCGGCGGACTGCTGCTGATCATTCTCGGGGTGATCGTGGTCAATCTCAGCGGCGGGGAGGCACACGCTGTGGGCGGGACGAAAGTGTCCACCGCCCCGGCACCCGTTCCGCCGGTTCCCCAGCAGCGGGTTCAGGGGCCGGAATCCGGTGAGGTTCCCATGCTCACCCCACGCAGCGGCCTGATTCCCCGGCAGATGCGACCCCGGCACGACATGAAGACCGATCCGGATTCCGACCTGGCACCAGTCTTTCCCGATCTCCGCCGGCCCGAGATCTGACCTTCGTCCCGGAACGCTCCGCTGTTCGTCCCGACCTGTCTCTCCTCGGGCGGACCTACGGTGGATCACGCTGCGCGACATGACAGACTCGGACCCATGCGTACGCCGTTCGGCCTGCTCGAGCCCTTCATCCGGCTGAATCCTCGGGCGGTGCGCTGGGCCACCACGTTCGCCCTGGTCTGCAGCATCGGGATCATCCTGACCGGCGGTATCGTCCGGCTGACCGGCTCCGGCCTGGGCTGCACGACCTGGCCCAAGTGCACAGAAGACTCCCTGGTCGTGCCCGCCGAGATGGGTATCCACGGAGCCATCGAGTTCACCAACCGCCTGCTGACCTTCGTCATCTCGGTGGCGGTGGGGCTGGCGATCATCACGGCGCGGTTCCAGAAGGTGCCGAACCGCTGGCTGGTGCGCACCACCTGGTCGCAGTTCTTCATCATCGTGCTGAACGCCGTGCTCGGCGGGATCACGGTGTGGACGGGCCTGAACCCGTACCTGGTGGCCGTGCACTTCTGCGCCGCCACGCTGCTGCTGACCACGACGGCGCTGAGCTACGACTTCGCCCACAGCCACGCCTTCGAGGCGTGGAACCGGCGCACGGTCAGCGGCTCCGGCCCGCGGTACGGGCGGCGGGCGGTGCTCACCCAGAACGACGTTCCGAGCACGTCGCAGGCCGCCGACGGCACCGTGGTGCTTCCGGGGCCGGCACTCGACCCGACGCGTCCGATGCGCACGAAACTGGCCTGGGCCCTGGTCGTCGTGGCCGGGTTCCTGGTGGTGGCGGGCACACTGACCACCGGCTCCGGCCCGCACCCGGGTGACTCCAGCGAGGTGCACCGCATCCAGATCGACTGGGCCGCCATGGCCTGGATCCACGGGCTGCTGGGCGTGCTGGTGCTCGGGCTGGCCGCGGTCTGCGCCGTCGCCGCGCATCGCGCCGGAGACCGCAAGACCTTGCAGCGTGGGCTGATCCTGCTCGGGGTGCTGGTCGCGCAGATGATGGTCGGCCTCTACCAGAGCCTCGACGGCCTGCCCTGGGTGGTGGTGGTCATCCACATGGGCGGCGCCGCCCTGACCTGGGTCGGCGTGCTGCGTGTCCTGCTCGCCACCATCCACCCCGACCCGGTGACCTCCGCACCGCAGGCGACCGAGGCGTCCTCTGTTACTGCTGTTTGACCTCACCTTCGTACGGTGGCCGCCATGATGATGAACGAGTACCCGGACGACCAGGTGGCGGCCCAGCCCATCGGCTACTGGAGCGGGGCCGCCTACCGGGCGGTCGTCGGGCGCCTGCGCGCCGAGCTGGCCTTCGAGCAGCTCACCCAGCCGCACTGGTGGACGCTGAACCACGTCGCTGGTTCGCCGGGCACCTGGACCCGCACCGAGCTGGCCGACAAACTCCAGCCCTACGACGACCTGGGCGTCGAGCTGGAAGACGTGTTCGACGACCTGATCGAGCGTGGATGGTTGCTCGAGGAGCCCGGTTTCGTTTTGACGGCGACCGGGGAGGAGGGCCTGGCCCGCGCCCGCGAACGCAATGCCGGTGCCCACGCCGAGACCTGCGCCGGGATCAGCACCGAGGACTACGTCACCACCATCAACACGCTGCGGCGGATGATCGGGAACCTGGGCGGCTCGAGCAACCTAGCCGTCTGAAGACCTCCCCCCTCTCTTTGTTCGTGATCATGCAAATCCCCCAGCCTTCGGCCGGGAGGTGCCCCCACTCCCCAGCGTTCTAGAACTGTGAGTCGTAGAGTTCTAGAACTCCGGGGAGGTTTTGCATGATCACGGGGAATTTGGTGGTGGCTAGCGCTTCAGGAGGGTTTTCAGGGCCTGGGTGATCGTGGCCGGGTCTTCCTCGGCCATGAAGTGCCCGCAGTTGACCGTGCGGTGCTCCAGATCGGGGGCCCAGGCCTGCCAGCGCTCGACGGCCTGACCGGTCATGGCCTGGCCCCAGTCCTGCTGCAGCACGGTGACCGGCATGCGCAGGTGGTTCCCGGCGTCGCGGTCGGCCTGGTCGTGGTCGACGTCGATGCCGGCCGACGCCCGGTAGTCGGCGACGATCGAGGTCACGGCCGCGCGGGACTTCTCCAGGTAGATCTCGCGGTACTCCAGCGGTGACGTGGCCCAGATGTCGAGGAAGTGGCCGAAGAATTCGTCCGGAACCGCGTTGATCATGAGTTCGGGCAGGCCGGGCGGCTGGGCCATCAGGTAGAGGTGGAAGCCCACGGCGGCGGCACGACCGGCCATCACATCCCACATGTCCAGCGTGGTGAAGACGTCGAGCGAGGCCAGGTGGGTCACGGTCTGCGGGTGGTCGAGTGCCGCCCGGATCGCGACCAGGGCGCCCCGGTCGTGCCCGGCCAGGGCAAAGCGGTCGAAGCCCAGGTTCTTCGCCACGGCCACCACGTCTGCGGCCATGATGCGCTTGGAGTAGGTCTCACCGGTGTCTTCCGGCTTGTCGCTGTCCCCGTATCCGCGCAGGTCAGGGCAGATGACGGTGTGCTCCTGAGCCAACTCGACGGCGACGTCGCGCCAGCACAGGTGGGTCTGTGGGAAGCCGTGCAGCAGGACGACCGCGGGGCCTGCACCGCCCACCGCCACATTCAGGTGCACTCCTTCGGCACCCTCGATCCGGCGGTAGTCGAAACCAGGAATCTCTGTCATGCGGATCAGGGTGGGTGGGATGAATCAGCAACCAATCAGTAGGCGGGGAGTGGGGGACCTCTCCGGGCGAAACCTAGAGTCGGGGGGTGTTGCGATTCGGGGTGCTGGGGCCGCTCGAGGTCAGGGACGAAGGTCGTGAGCTCAGGGTCGGTGGGCCTCGGCACCGGGCGGTGCTGGCACGGTTGCTGATCGCGGCGCCGCGGGTGGTGCCGGTGCAGTGGCTGATCGACGATCTCTGGGACGACCCGCCGCAGGGCGCGCTGGGCTCGGTGCAGACCTTCGTCGGGGCGCTGCGCAAGTCGCTGGAACCTGACCGCCCGCCGCGTACGGCGTCGTCACTGCTCGTCACCCAGGCGCCCGGATATGCCGTGCGCGCTCCCGCTGTCGATGCCTGGGAGTTCGCCCAAGGCCTGGAACAGGGGCAGCGCCAGATCGCCGCTGGACAGCCCCTTCAGGCCCACGACCAGCTGGAACGCGCTCTGAACCGGTGGCGCGGACCGGCCTATGCGGAGTTCGGCGACCAGCCCTGGGCCCGGGCCGAGGCTCACCGTCTGGACGAGTTGCGGTCGCTCGCCGTCGAGTGCCGGGCCGGGGCCGCGCTGGAACTAGGGCGTGCCGCCGCTCTCGTTCCCGATCTGGAGGCGCACGTCGAGCGCCACCCGTTACGGGAGGACGGATGGCGTCTCTTGGCACTCGCGCTGTACCGGACCGGGCGTCAGGGGGATGCGCTGGCGGCGCTGCGCCGGGCCCGGCAGACACTGGTCGAGCAGCTCGGGGTGGAACCCGGTGATGCTCTGCGGCAGCTGGAGTCGGATGTTCTCGCTCACGCCGAGCATCTGGAAAAGCCTGCACCGAGAGAAGTTTCCGGGAGCAGTCTGTGGCGGGCGGCGATTCGGGGGCAAGATCCGACCTCGACCGGTCCGGACAGCCACCGGGAACGGCTCGAGGCGCTGATGGGACTGGTGCGGGCGCTCGCGGTCACCGGGGAACTCGCGCAGGCCCGGCAGTACCGGGGTGAGGCCGTGCGGGCCGCCGCCGAGCTTGCCGATCCGCTGCTGTTTGCCCAGGTGGTGGGCGCTTTTGATGTTCCGGCGATCTGGACCGCCAACGACGACGAGGAATTGTCGGGTTTTCTGGTCGACTCGGCTGAGCGCGCGTTGGCAGGGCTTCGAGCAGAGGACGAGGAACACCTCCCTGAGTGTGCCCGCCTGCTGGTGACCATCGCCCTGGAACGGCGGGCGGACTCCGGGCCACGCGGGATGGAAGCCGCGCACGAGGCGGAGCGTCTGGCCCGCGACCTCGACGACCCGAACCTGCTGGCACTCGCGCTCAACGGCCGGTTTCTGCAGACCTTCGCCCGGGCCGGCCTGGCTCCCGAGCGGGCGCTGATCGGTCACGAGCTTCTGGAGATCGCCGCAGCTCAGCCTGCCGGTCTTCCGACGGTGGAGGTGCTGGGCCACCTCATCCTCATCCAGTCGTACGCGGCGCTGGCCGACCTGGGGGCAGCCGAGCGCCACGCCCGGGCGGCGGACGTCCTGGCCGAGCGGCACGGGATTCCGTTGGTCGGGGTGTTCACGACCTGGTTCACGGCGCTTCGCACGGCTGTTGTCGGCTCGGCCGAGGAGGCCCGCGAGGCCTATCTCACAGCGGGAGCAACCCTGCCCGGTTCCGGCATGCCCGGTCTGGAGAGCGGGATCGTGCCTCTGGCCCTGCTGTGTCTCGACCTGGTGAACGGCGAGGAGGGAGAAGGATTGCAGGATTTCGGCCCGTATCAGCCCTGGGCCGAGGCTCTGTTGAAGGCCGGTCCGGTGCCGGCCTCGTCTCCGCGGGACCTGCTGTTCGAGGCCCGCACCTGTCTGCAAGCCCTCGTCGCGCTGCGGGACGGGGACGAGCCGTCTATGAGAAGGGCCTACGCACAGCTACTTCCGGCGCAGGACGAACTAGCGGGCGCGGGCAGCGGGATGGTCTACCTGGGTCCGGTCGCGACCTATCTCGGGCGACTGGCACTGGCACTGGGTGAGACGGACCGGGCCGACAAGCATTTTGCCCGGGCCGACCGTTTACGGGTCAGGGCTCTGGGTGGGGGTCCGCTTGATCAGCGGGGAGGATTTGCATGATCACGGAAGAATTGGGGTGCATGAATTGCTGGTGTGTCCGCGCTGGGAGTGGGGCGGGCATGCGTCCTCAAGCAAACTACGGACGTCCTGGTCACCTCGAAAGGTGAACAGGACGCCCGTAGTTCGGGCTTCTCAGCGTTCGGGCCTATCGGCGGTCGGACCGCGGGTCTCCCGCGATCGGGTCACCGATGATCTTGTCCGAATCCGGCTCTTCCGGCGGCACCACCGGGGTGGTGGTGAGCGGAGTGCCGTTGGCGGCGCCGTTGACCGTGGCGACACCCGGGTCGGGTGTCCACGGGTCTTTGTTCTCGTTGCTCTTCTTCCAGGCCACGGCTGCGCCACCGGCGGCGGCCGCGATCACCGAGAAGAGCAGGAAACGGCGGCGACGCTGACGGCGACGGGCCTTCTTCAGCGCCTTCTTGTTCTTCGGCAGCTGCTCCACCGCGTAGGTGGCGCGGTCCTGCGCGGTCTCCACGGCGTTGTCACGCGCGGCGATCGCGGCGGCCGACGCCGCGGCAATGGCCTCGGCCAGCTTCGGCAGCAGGTCGTCGACGAACTTGTCGCGCCCGTGGGCCACGACCGGGGCAGCCTTCTCCCGGGCCTGGGCGTAGCCCTTCTCCAGCGCCGGGCCGGCGTGGTCAGCGGCATTGCGCACCGCCGGGACCACGTGGTCCTTCGTGACAACCGCTACGCGGTCTTTCGTCGCGATCGCGGCGGGAGTCACCCGCTCGGCGACGATGACCCCGCCGGTGCGGGCGTTGGCAGCAGCGCTCTCCAGTGCTGATCGCAGCTGCGCCTGGGCCTCGCTCTTGGCGTTGGCCCTCTTCCTTCGCGAACTCACGGCATCGTCCTCCCTGTTCATGCGGCCCACTCGCCGAGGCACTGAGCGCGCCGCGTTGGTCCCCATCGTTCCGCGATCTGAGCAATATGCCACCCGAGCTCCATCGTCAGATCCACTATGTGATCTTTACCGTGGAGTACCAAGTCGAGGTGCTGTCCCTGGGGATCCATCCAGCACGTTCGGCCGTTGGGAAAGACGTACCCGGTGCTGGCGTGTCCGCGCAGGGCGAACTCAACCGATGGCGCCGGCCGGTCCGTGACAGACTTCATCAGCATCGAGCGACATCCGCACATCCTGAAGGGGAATCACCCGTTGACCGAGCAGCTTCCGTCAAACCTGTATGCCGACATGCTCACGAACCACGGCATGATCCGCATTCAGCTCTTCCCGAACCACGCCCCCAAGACGGTGCGTAACTTCGTCGAGCTGGCGGAGGGCACCCAGGAAGGGCCGAACAACGGCAAGAACTTCTACGACGGCATCATCTTCCACCGCGTCATCGCAGGGTTCATGATCCAGGGTGGAGACCCGACCGGCACCGGCACCGGCGGCCCGGGGTACAACTTCGACGACGAGATCCACCCGGAGCTCACGTTCACCCAGCCGTACCTGCTGGCCATGGCGAACGCCGGCGTCCGCGGCGGCCGGGGCACCAACGGCTCGCAGTTCTTCATCACCACGAGCACCCCGACCCACCTCCAGGGCAAGCACACGATCTTCGGCCAGGTCGCTGACCAGGCCAGCCGTGATGTCGTGGACAGCATCTCCAACACCCCGGTCGATCGTCGCGACCGTCCCGAGAAGGACGTCGTGATCGAGCGGGTCACCATCACGCGCGGGTGACCACTCAGCCCTCCACGGGTGGCGCGGCGGCCGGGGAACCGGTCTGTCCGCGCCACCCGGACCGCGTGTCCTACGTCCGGTGCCAGCGCTGCGAGCGGCCGGTCTGCCCGGAGTGCCAGCGTGCGGCGGCCGTCGGTGTGCAGTGCGTGGACTGTGTGCGTAACCAGAACAAGGGCATGCGCACGGCCCGCACACCGTTCGGGGCGGCTCTGACCCCCGGTGGCCGGCCGCTGGTGACGATGACGATCATCGGCCTGTGCGTCGTCGCCTGGCTGTTGCAGCTGTCGAACTCACAGATCACCAGTGACTTCGCGTTCTTCCCCCCGCTGTCGGAGTCCGAGCCCTGGCGGCTCATCACCGCGGCGTTCCTGCACTCCACCAGCCCGCTGCACATCCTCTTCAACATGTACGCCCTGTGGATCACCGGGCCGTACCTGGAGCAGATGTTCGGCCGGGTCCGGTTCGCGGCGCTCTACCTGGTCAGCGCCCTCGGCGGCTCGATCGCCTCGCTGGTGCTGGCCACCCCGAACGTCACCGGTTCCTGGGTGACCACCACGGTGGGCGCTTCCGGTGCGGTGTTCGGCCTGTTCGGCGCGTTCTTCGTGGTGCAGCGGCGGCTGAACCGCGACGCCACGCAGATCGTCGCGATGATCGGCATCAACTTCGTCATCGGTCTGCTGCTGCCCAACATCGCCTGGCAGGCCCACCTCGGTGGCCTGGTGACGGGTGTGGTCACGGCGGCCGTGCTGGCGTACGCGCCACGGGCCAACCGTACGGCCGTGCAGGCCGGCGGCGTGATCGCGGTGGTCGTGGTGCTCGCTGCGGCCTACATGATCAAGATCAGCATGGTTCCGGAAGGGCTGCTGCTCTAAGGGGTCGGCAGGCCCAGACTGATGAGCACCTCGCGACAGGCTTCCGGGCCTGTCCACAGATGGGCCTGCCAGCCCCGCTCGCGAGCCGCATCGATGTTCGGCGGCCGGTCGTCGAAGAACACCAGCTGCTCACCCGGCCGGCCCAGAGCGTCTTCCACCGCCTGGTAGATCTTCGCGTCGGGCTTGATCAGGCCCAGGTCGCAGGAAAAGATCTGGTGATCGAACCCGGCCGACCAATCGGCGGCCTTCACCACCCGCGCCATCGACGAGGGTGCGTTCGAGAGCAGCGCGGTCGTCACCCCACCGGTCTGCAGGGCTGTGAGTAACTCGGTGCGACCGGGTGCGAGACGCGACCAGCGCTGGGCGTCGAAGAGATCGATGCGCTCGAGGTCCGCATCCGACCATTCCAGGCCGAGATCGGCGGCGACCAGGGGCCAGTACTCGGTGGGCAACGTGCCGCGGTCGTAGGCGGGCCGGTACTCCCAGTAGGGGCCGGCGAAGCGCTCCGGCTCCACGCCGATGATCCGCGACAGCTCGGGCACGCCACCCTCAGAGGTGGTGAGAACGCCGCCGATGTCGAAAACCACCGCGGGCCAGGTCTGGGAATGCTCCATGAGCCTGAGCGTAGCCGGGCCTGATTGGTTGGGATCAGGGGCTTCTGGTGGCTTCACTCCCGATTCGGTCCGCCGTGTCCCGGTTTTCGCACCAGGACGCGGCGGCCGCTTCAGTTATTCACAGCTGTGGAAAACTCTGGGGACAAGTTCCACCGGTGTAATTCCTGTGGACTAGCGCCAGCGGGTGAGCATGCCGAAACCGCACAGAGCGATCCCGATGCCGACCACCAGGTTCCAGTCGTTGATGTTGGGTACCGGGTAGTCACCCTGGGTGAGGTAGTAGGCCACGATCCAGGCCAGACCGAGGATCAGGAAGCCGACCATGATGGGCGCGAAGAACCGGCCATTGGGCTTCTGGACCGCAGTCTTAGCGCGGGGGGCTTCGTACCCACCCTTGTTCCTCTGCTTGGACTCGGGCATCGACGGACTCCTCCGGGGACAGGTACGGCTTCAGCTGGGGGCCACACACCGGCGGGCGTGCGGCGACTTCCTCTAGCGTAGTGCTGTGGCACCCGCATCGGACGATCCAGTTGAGAACGGCCAGACACGTCCGCGCGCGAACCCCCACATCCCCCTCGGAGGCACCGCCACCCCGGTCGTGCGGGCTCCCCGGCACACCCGCACCGGCACGGTCGGCGTCGGCGTCGTGCTGGTCACCGCCGGTCTCTTGTTCACCACCAGCGCCCACACCTCGCACGGCACCCAGCTGCGCTCGCAGCGGGCCGACCTGGCCGATCTGCTCGAAGACGAGAACGAGCGCGTGCAGGAGCAGAGCCAGCGCGTCGCCGCGCTGAACGAGCAGGTCAAGGCCGACACCGCGGCCGCTGCGGCCACCGACCGCACGATCCGCGACCTGGAGAAGGGTTCGGTCGGGGTGGAGGCCCAGGCCGGACTGGTGGCGGTCACCGGGCCTGGTCTGACCATCACCCTGGACGACGCGCCCCGCGACTCCTCGGTGCCCGCCCAGGCCGGTCCCAATGACCTGGTCGTTCACCAGCAAGACGTGCAGGCCGTGGTGAACGCGCTGTGGGCCGGCGGCGCCGAGTCGATGATGCTCATGGACCAGCGGGTGATCTCCACCAGCGCCGTGCGCTGCGTCGGCAACACGCTGATCCTGCAGGGACGGGTCTACTCGCCGCCCTACAAGATCACCGCGATCGGCAACATCGACAAGCTGCGCGCCGCCGTCGACGCGTCTCCCCAGATCGGCATCTACCTGCAGTACGTGGCTTCCCTGCGGCTCGGGTGGGACGTGAAGAGCTCGCCGGACCTGAGCTTCCCCGCCTATCAGGGGTCACTCAGCCTCAGCCATGCCCGGGTGGCGGGTTCAGCGACCCCCACACCGACTTCTCCCGATGCCACCGAGACCGACCAGGAGTCATGAGTTGAAGCCCGTCAGAGTGCTCGTCGTCGACAACTACGACAGCTTCGTCTACACGATCGCCGGTTACCTGACCCAGCTCGGCGCCGAGTGCGAGGTGCGGCGGAACGACGAGGTGAGAATTGAGGACGCGGACGGGTACGATGGGGTTCTCCTGTCACCCGGGCCGGGTGCCCCGAAAGACGCCGGAGTCAGTCCGGAGATGGTGCTGCACTGCGCCGGGACCAAGCAGCCGATGATCGGCGTGTGCCTGGGGCACCAGGCCCTCGGAGAGGTCTTCGGGGCCACCGTGACGCACGCTACTGAGCTGATGCACGGTAAGACCAGCGAGGTGGAGCACGACGGCGTGGGCGTGCTCGAGGGGCTGCCGAAGCCGTTCACGGCCACCCGCTACCACTCGCTGGCCGTCGTTGCCGACACCGTGCCTGCCGAGCTCGAGGTCACCGGGCGCACGGCCGGGGGTGTGGTGATGGCTCTGCAGCACCGGGAGCTGCCGCTCTACGGGGTGCAGTTCCACCCCGAGAGCGTGCTGACCCAGGGTGGGCACCGGCTGCTCGCCAACTGGCTGGAAGTTTGCGGTGACAAGGAGGCCGTGGAGCGGTCGGCCGGGATGGCTCCGCTGGTGCGTCGCTAATTCGTCCCTGGACATGCAGTAGGCCCTTGGAATCCACCGATTCCAAGGGCCTACTGCATGTGGGGCTTATGGGCGACTAGGGCTGGATGTCTCCATCGTCGTCGCCGTCCCCGGTGCCGCTCGTGGCGGTCTGGGTCGGGGTGGCAGGTTCTGTCGGGTCGGCGGACTCGGTCGGATCGGCCGACTCGGTGGGATCAACCGAGGGAGCGGTGGTCGTGGTGGTGGTCGTGGAGGGGGCCGTGGCCACCGTCAGTTTCACCGTGCCACCGCGTGTGACCTTGTAGCCGCTGGGGTAATTGGATTCCAGCACCATGCCCGGGGTGACACCGCCACTGGATGAGCCCGGAACGCTCTGCGCCTTCAGCCCGACGGCAGCCAGGGCACTCTTGGCCTGCTGGAACGTCATGCTGTCCAGACCTTCCGGCACGATCACCGTGTCGGAGGAGACGTTCAGGGTGACCGTGCTTCCGGGTTCCACGCTGTCACCCGCAGACGGGTTGCTGCCGACCACCTGACCTGCGGTGGTGGCGTTGGATTTGGTCGCCACTGTTGTTTCGACGACCAGATTCTCTGCTTCCACGAGAGCTTTGGCACTGCTCAGAGTCTTACCAATGACGCTGGGCACGGTGACGTCGTTCGGCTTCTTGCCAACCGTCAGGGTGATGGTGGCGTCCTTGGCCGCCTCTTCCCCCTCATTCGGATCGACGCTCAGGACCTTGCCGTACTCGTCGGATTTTGTGGTTTTCTTCGACTTGGTCTTGATGTTGTCGGCGGTAAAACCCGCAGCCACGAGATCGCTCTTGGCGATCGCCTGATCCTTGCCGATGACCTTGGGGATCGCGATGGTGGTTGAACTGGTGTCACCAGTGGCTTCCTTGTCGCTGCCACCGAAAACGCCTAGCTGGTTCATCACCAGCAGCAGCACCACGATGACCGCCAGCACCGCCGCCCCGATCATCAGGGGCCTGCGATTGCTCGGTTCCGGCTCGTGGGAGCGGCGACCGTAATCGTCTTGCTGTTGCTGCTGGAACGGGTCGTACTGCTGACCGCCGACCGTGGTGGCCTGGTCGCCGTACATCGCCGCGCCCTGGGCCGCGTTGCCGGGCACCGGGGACATCGCCCGGGTGCCGTCGGCCGCCGGCATGAACTGCGTGGTGGAGTTGGACCCGGTCATCGCCGGGGCCGGCGCGTAGATCTGGCGCCCACCGCGGGCGGCCTCGACGTCGGCGCGGAAGTCCTGAGCCGTCTGGTAGCGCTCGTCCCGGCCCTTGGCCAGGGAGTGCAGCACGATCCGGTCGACGGCCTCGGGGATACCGGCGACCACGTGGCTCGGCGGGATGGGCTGCTCCCGCACGTGCTGGTAGGCCACCGACACCGGGGAGTCACCCATGAACGGCGGACGCCCGGTGAGGAGTTCGTAGAGCAGACAGCCCGCGGAGTAGAGGTCGCTGCGGGTGTCGACCTGCTCGCCGCGCGCCTGCTCGGGGGAAAGGTACTGCGCGGTGCCGATGACGGCCTGCGTCTGTGTCATCTGGGAGGACGAGTCGGCCATGGCCCGGGCGATGCCGAAGTCCATCACCTTCACGTCGCCGACCGGGGTCAGCATCACGTTGGCCGGTTTGATGTCCCGGTGCACGATGCCGATGCGGTGGCTGTACTCCAGCGCCGCCAGCACACCCGTGGTGATCTCGAGGGCGGCGTCGACGTCGAGGTGGTGGCCCTCGCCGAGCACCTCACGCAGCGTGCGGCCCTCGACGATCTCCATGACGATGTACGGCAGGTTCACCACCGCACCGCTGGCCTCGACGATCGACTCCTCGCCGGTGTCGTAGACCGCGACGATGGAGGGGTGGTTCAGGGCGGCCGAGGACTGTGCCTCGCGCCGGAACCGAGCCTGGAACGTCGCATCCCGCGCCAGGTCGGTACGCAGCAGCTTGATCGCGACGGTACGGCCGAGGCGGGCGTCCCGGCCGGCGTGCACCTCCGCCATGCCACCGCGACCGATCAGGTCGCCGATCTCGTAGCGGTTGCCGAGCACCCGCACGTTGTCGTTCACCGGTTCCATCCTCGCGTCGTCCTGGCCGCGTTCATCATCCTCTGATCCCGACGTCCGTAACCACGGTCGCGTTGCTTCCGGGGGTCACGGAGGAGGTGGTGTGACCGGATCGCAACCCGGCCGTGTCCAGCGAACGGGTCGCAGCGTCACTCCGATGGCTCCAGAGCACTACCACCACCACGATCACCAACAGGGCGAGCAGCGCGGCCAGCGGCATGCTCAGCCGTCGTTTGCTGCGCCCCGACGACGAGTTGTCGTGGCCGGCCCGGGAACGGGCATTGCCCCGCACCGATGCTCGCGAGGGGTAGCCCCCGCCCTGGCCCAGTGACGAGAACGGGTCGTCATCGTCCCGGCCCCGATCCTGTCGGTCGTTCCGGTCGTAGCGCGCATCAGGCTGGTCGTAGCCCTGGTCGTAGCCCTGGTCGCCACCACCGTACGGCGGACGCTGGTCGGCCCGGCCACGACGGTTGTCGTCGTAGCCCTCGTCGAAGAAGTTGTCCCGGTCGTACCCCGGCTGCTGGCTCTGCTGCTGGCCCGGTTGCTGGCTCTGCGGCGGGTAGCCACCCTGCTGGGGCGGCTGCTGGCGACCGGGGTCACGGCGGTAGCCGTAATCCTGCTGCTCCTGGGCGTAGCCGGGGTCGGCCGGTTGCTGGCTCTCCTGCTCCCGGCGCTGATTGCGCGATTCCCACACCGACTGCCGGGACGGACCCTGACCGTTCGGGCTGCCCTGGCTGCCCTGGCTGCCCGGCCCGGTGGCCCGGTCGATGGCGGCGTTCCGGCGGCCGCCCTGCTGGGTCGGACCGGTCTGGCCATGGGGAGCGGTGTTCGTGTCCCAGGGCTCGGGCTCGCCCGGGATCAGACCCAGCGGGTCGGAGTCGGGAGTGGACGGGCGGCCACCCGCCAGACCTCGCAGTCGTACGTCTTCCATCAGCGAGGCCAGCGCGTTCGCGCCCTGGGGGCGCTTGGCCGGGTTCTTCGCCATGGCCGCCATGACGATCTGCCGCACCGGCGCCGGGATGGTCTCCGGCAGTGGCGGCGGCTCGTCCTGCAGGTGGGCCGTGGCGACGGCGACCTGATTGTCGCCCTCGAACGGCCGCCACCCGGTGAGGCATTCGTACGCCACCACACCGAGCGCGTAGACGTCGGACAGCGGCGACGCGGTCTCGCCACGGGCCAGCTCCGGAGCCAGGTAGTGGGCGGTGCCCATCACCTGGCCGGTGGCCGTCAGCGGCTCGTGGTCGCGGGGCCGGGCAATACCGAAGTCGGTGACCTTGACCCGCAGCTCCGGCGTGATCATCAGGTTCGCCGGTTTGATGTCCCGGTGGATCACACCGTGCCGGTGCGCCGCGTGCAGCGCGCGTGCGGCCTGGGACACGATCGACAGCGTGCGTTCGGTACCCAGCGCACCCTCGTCGGCGATCATCGCCGACAGCGGGTCACCCGGCACGAGCTCCAT
Source organism: Kineosporia sp. NBRC 101731 (assembly GCF_030269305.1). Lineage (NCBI taxonomy): Bacteria > Bacillati > Actinomycetota > Actinomycetes > Kineosporiales > Kineosporiaceae > Kineosporia > Kineosporia sp. NBRC 101731. The sequence goes on along the minus strand of NZ_BSTC01000001.1, from coordinate 176,815 downwards.
CACCAGGTACGCCGAGCCGAGCGCCTCGCCGTAGTCGTAGACCGCGGCGATCCCGCCGTGGCTCAGTGCCGCGGCGGTACGGGCCTCGGCCCGGAACCGGGCCTGGAAGTTCGCGTCCGGAGCCAGGTCGGTGCGCAGCACCTTCACTGCGATCGGCCGGTTCAGTACCTCGTCGACAGCGGCCCAGACCTCGCCCATGCCGCCCACGGCGATGCGCTCACGCAGGACGTAGCGCTCACCAAGTCTTTGACCAACGCTGGTGATCACGACAGCACCGCCTCCATCACAGCCTTGGCGATCGGTGCGGCGACCGTACTACCGAAGGCTTCACTGCCGAGCCTTCCGCCGTCTTCGACGACGACCGCGACGGCGATCTTCTTGCCGTCCTTCTCTCCGAAACATGTGAACCATACGTCCGGGTTCTGACCTTCGGCGGTCTGAGCGGTACCGGTCTTACCGCCGACGGTAACCCCGCTGATCTGAGCCGGGCGACCGGTGCCGTCCGTCACCACCGAGACCATCATCGACTTCAGCGAGTCCGCCACCTCGGGGGTGACCGCCTCGGAGAACTCCTCCGGGCTGGGCTCGGAGACCGTCTTGCCGTCTGCACTGGTCACCTTCGCGACCAGGTTGGGCCGCATCACGATCCCGCCGTTGACCACGCCGGCCGACAGCATCGCCACCTGCAGCGGCGTGGCCCGCACGGAGAACTGGCCGATCGCCGACTGTGCCAGCTGCGGCTGGTTCAGGTTGCTCGGGAACACGCTCTCGACCACGGTCTGCGGCACGGTGAGGGGCTGACCGAAGCCGAACTTGGCGGCCTGCTCGGCCAGCGTCTCCTGGCCCAGGTCCATGCCCAGCTGGCCGTAGGTGGTGTTGCACGACTTCTCGAGCGCCTGACGCAGCGTGGGGGTGCCGCCGGCGCAAGGCAGGCCATCGTCGTTCGGCAGGGTTGCCGTGGTTTCCGGCAGGTCCAGCCGGGCCACGCCGGTGAGGTTGGCGGTCGAGTCCGCACTCCAGCCGTTCGACAGCGCCGCTGCCGAGGTAATGATCTTGAACGTCGACCCCGGCGCGTACAGCTGACGGATGGTGCGGTTCAGCAGCGGTTCGAGATCGGACGCGTTCAGCTTCTTGTAAGCAGCGTTGGCCTTCGCGGTGTCATGCGTGGCCAGGCTGTTCGGGTTGTACGAGGGCTTGCTGACCATGGCCAGGATGTCGCCGGTCTCCGGGTCGAGCGCCACCACGGCACCGTCCTGATCGCCCAGCTCGTCCCAGGCCGCCTTCTGGGCCTTGGCATTGATCGTGGTCTCGACGGTGGCTCCCTGCGGCTCCTCACCCGTCAGCAGACTGCTGAGGTTGCGGATGAACAGCTCGTCCGAGGTGCCGGAGAGGTATTCGCTCTCCGCCCCCTCCAGACCGTACGGGCTGCCGCTGACCACCGAGTAGAACCCCGTCACCGGGGCGTACATGGCGCCGTTGGAGTATGTCCGCAGGTACTGGTACATGTCGTCGACCTTCTCCGACGACGCCACCACCTTGTTGCCGACCTTGATGTCGCCTCGCTCGCGGCTGCGCTCCGCAACAACCGTGCGGATATTGCGGGGGTTGTCCTCGAGCTCCTTGGCCGACACCACCTGGATGTAGGTGACGCTGATGAACAACGAGGCAAAGAGCAGAGCGACGACCGCTGCCAGCCTACGGATCGGGCTGTTCACCGGACCACCACCGTCTCCTGATCGTTACCCGACCCGTACTCGCCCCGCTGGTCGTCGCGGTGCTCCAAATCGCCTTGCATTTCCTGGGGGATCTCTTCGATCGGCAGATCGAACATTGGGCCGTCTGACTCGGCCGCCGGCCTCCGGGCCGAGTCCGAGATACGCAGCAGGATGGCGATGATCATCCAGTTCGCCAGCAGCGACGAGCCACCGGCCGCCATGAACGGCAGGGTCAGACCGGTCAGCGGGATCACCCGGGTGACACCACCGACCACGACGAAGACCTGCAGCGCCATAGTGAGCGACAGCCCGGTGGCCAGCAGCTTGCCGAAGCCGTCGCGGGCTCCGATGGCCGTGCGCAGCGCGCGTTCCACGATCACCGCATAGATCAGGAGAAGAGCGAACAGCCCGGCTAGGCCGAGTTCCTCCCCGATCGAAGCGAAGATCATGTCGCTCGCCGGGTAGTACATATAACTTCCGTAGGGGTGACCCTCGCCGAGACCTGTGCCGATCAGGCCGCCGTTGGCCATGCCGAACAATCCCTGCACGATCTGGGTGCTGTTGTCGACAATGTCCGGGTCGAAGGGGTGCAGCCAGAAATCGACCCGGCGCTGCACATGTGCGAACAACTTCAACGCTAGGTAGGCGCCGCCACTGAACAGCAGCAGACCCAGCAAAACCCAGCTTCCGCGTTCCGTGGCGACATAGAGCAGACCGACGAACATGCCGAAGAACAGGAGCGAGGTACCGAGGTCGCGCTCGAACACCAGCACGGCCAGGGTGACGCCCCAGGCAACGAGCAGCGGACCCAGGTCTTTGGCTCGGGGCAGCTGCATCCACAGCACCTTGCGGCCGACCAGCGACAGTGAGTCCCGGGCGGTGACCAGGTAACCCGCGAAGAAGATGGTCAGCGCGATCTTGGCGATTTCACTGGGCTGGAAGGAGAAGCCACCGACGCCGATCCAAATCCGCGCGCCGTTGATGTTCTTACCGATGAACGGAACTAGCGGTAATAGCAGCAGGACCAGGCCAGCCGCCATCGCGATGTAGGTGAAGCGGCTGAGCACTCGGTGGTCGCGCAGCCAGATCACGATCACGGTGGCCGCGATCACGCCCAGAGCCGACCAGAACAGCTGCCGCAGTGCCGCGGACTCGCCGAAGCTCTTGCCCAGCCCAAGGTCGATGCGGTGGATCATGACCAGGCCCAGACCGTTGAGCAGCATGGCCAGTGGCAGCAGGGCCGGGTCAGCGTAGGGAGCGAACTTGCGCACAGCCAGGTGTAGCACCAGGGCCAGAGCGCCCAGACCAGCTCCGTAACCGAGCATGCCAGGCGGCAGCGTGCCGTCAATGGCCAAGCCGACCAGTGCGTAGGCGCCGATGGCCAGCCCGATCGCAGCGGCGATCAGCACCGCCTCGAGATTACGCCCGGTACGCGGCGATTCTGTTCTCGCGGACGCCATCAGTTGCTCTCTCCGCAGTCCGCCGTGGATCCACCACCCGTGGACGGGGTGGTCGTCGGTGCCGTTGTCGGGGTGCCGGTGGTGGCACTCGCCTGTTCGACCTTGGTGTTGCCCTGCGCGCTCGCCCCGTCGGTCGCGCCGGACTTCTTGGTCGTCGTCTTGCCGGCAGCCTTGGTCGTCGTGGCCGCAGGAGTGGGCGTGGTCGTCGGCGTCTCCGCAGCGGCACTGGCCGCCGCCCGGCACACGACCTCGGTACGCAGCTTGCCCACCGTGGTCTCCGCCGCGGCCTGGTCGTCGGCCGAGATGCCGTTGCGCACGCGCTTCTGGCTCGCCTCCGACAGTCCGCTCACCGGCACGTCCGGCGCCAGCGAGGTGACACTGCTGAGGTCGATCGGACCGAGCGACTGCGGCAGGCCCTTGAAGATGGCCACCGTGCCGGCCTCGGCGCCCACGAAGTACCGCCCCTGGCTCCAGTGGTAGGCCCCGTAGCCACCGCCGGCCACCAGGATCACCAGAACCAGCGTGAACAGACCGATGCGCAGGCCGCGCCTCGGCGAGCCCTTGCGAGCCCGGCCTCCGCGGGTGCGTTCACCCGGCGGCTCCTCTTCCAGGGCGTCGCGGGAACCGTCTTCGTACTGGTCGTACTGGTCGCCGTAACCGCCGCCGTCGCTGTACTGGTCGCGGTACCGGCCCTGGTACTCGTCCTGGTACTGGTCGCCGTAGCCGTTCTGGTAGAGCTGCTCGGCCGGGTTGTCGTAGTCGCGCACAACCGGGATCGGAGCAGTCGACGTCAGTTCGGCGGCTCGTTCAGCCGCGGATCCGCCGAATCCGATCCGCGGCTGGGGATGAAGAGAGGCGGCCCCGACGACCACCGGCTCGATGCTCACGGGAGAGCTGACGGAGTCGACGACGTCGGCCACGATGCAGGTGACGTTGTCGGGCGCACCGCTGCGCAGGGCCAACTGCACGAGCTGGTCGCAGGTGCTGGCCGGGTCTTTACCGAAAGCCAGTGTCTCTTCGATGGTCTCGAAGCTGACCACGCCGGAGAGGCCGTCGGAGCAGAGCAGGTACCGGTCGCCGACCCGGGCCTCGAGCATGGTCAGGTCGGGGTCGACGTCGTCCATGACATCGCTCAGCACCCGCATCAGCACCGAACGCTGGGGGTGCTGCTCGGCCTCGGCCAGCGTGATCCGGCCGTCGTCCACCAACCGCTGGACGAACGTGTGGTCGCGCGTGATCTGGTCGAGCCGGCCGTTGTGCAGCACGTAGGCGCGCGAGTCGCCGATGTGCGCGAGACCCAGCCGGCCGTTGCCGACCCGCAGGATCGCCGTGACCGTCGTACCCATGCCGGACAGTGCCGGTTCCTCGCCCACCCGTGCCTCGAGCTCGTGCTGAACGTGCCGCAGTGACTCCTGCAGTTCGTCCAGCGCGGCCTCGAGTCCGTGCTCCATGTCGTTCAGGGGCGCCATCTCGCCGATGGCCAGGGACGACGCGATGTCACCGCCCGCGTGTCCGCCCATACCGTCCGCAATGATCAGCAGGCTGGGCCCGGCGAAGCCGGAGTCCTGGTTGTTGGACCGGACCAGGCCGACATCGGAGCGCGCCGCGTACCGCAACGCGATCGCCATGTCCTACCTCCGCAGCTCGAGGACGGTACGCCCGATCCGGATCTGGGCTCCGGGGGCGATCGGTACCGGGTCCTGAACGCGGTTGCGTCCCAAGAAGGTCCCGTTGGTTGACCCGAGATCTTCGACCATCCAGACGCCGTGCCGCAATGACAGCCGTGCATGCCGACCCGACGCGTAGTCGTCGTCCAGCACCAGCGTGCTCTCCGGTGTGCGCCCGATCAGGATCGGAGCCTGACCCAGGGGAATCGTCGTGCCTTTGAGTGATCCCGCCGTCACGACCAGTGTCGTCGGGAGTGGTGGCGATTCCTGCTGCTGTGGCTGGGATCTGCCACCACCACCCGACATGGCCGGAACTGCGGCCGTGGCTGGTCGGCGGCTCACCCGGGGGCTGTTGAACAGGTCGCGGCGCATGACCGCCACGACCGACAACACCAGTAGCCAGAGAAGTGCAAGGAATCCCAGCCGTAGCAGGGTCAGCGTGAGCTCGCTCATCGCGGTTTCATCACCATGATCCGAAGCGGATGACGAGGGTGCTGCGGCCGATCTTGATCTGGCTGCCGTCGACGACCTCGGCGGTGTTGATGCGTTCGCCGTCGACGTACGTGCCGTTCGTAGATCCGAGGTCGGCCGCAATCAGCCGGCCGTGCTCGACGCGGACCTCGGCGTGTCGCCTGGACACACCGATGTCATCGACGATCACGTCGGCCTCAGTGCCGCGACCGATCACGGTGACCGGTGCGGTGATCGGGTAGACCCGGCCGTCGACCACCAAAGAGGGGTGGTCGGGCTGCTGTTGCTGGGCGGGGGGCTGCCCGTAGCCCTGGCCGGGCCGGTGTTGTTGCTGCTGCGGGGCGCGGGAGAGCGCCTGCTGCTGCGGGTGGGACTGTTGGGGCCGGGTGCCGCGGGTGGTGGTGCTGCGGACCCGGAACAGGCCGGTGTCGAGATCCTGGGCCTCTTCGAAGCGGACCGTGATCGGCCCGACGAACGAGTACTCCTGGTTGCCTGCGTGCTCCGCGACCACGTCGCGCAGCTCGTCGCCGAGCGTGTCTTCCCACTCGCCGAGGCGCTCATGGTCTCCGGCGCCGAGTTCCACCACGAAGGTGTTCGGCGCCAGGGTGCGACCGCGGGCGACCACAGTGGCCCGGTCGTCGATCTCGCGGCGGAGGGCGCTGGCGATCTCGACCGGCTGCACCTCACTTCTGAAGGCCTTGGCGAAGGCGCCGTTGACGGCGCGCTCGATGCCCTTCTCCATCCGGTCGAACATTCCCACGGCTACCTCCTCCCGGTCCGGTGGCTGACTGCTGATCCTCACAGATCCTGCCGCAGTCACGGTCACAGCACGACCGGCCCGGTACATGGGACGCCCGGTGCGCCCGCCTCGAGGACAACGCCTGAGGGGCACACCGTGATCCGTGGCACGGGTCCGGTCACCTCCCAGCGTATCCGCGAGCCGGTGCACCCCGTGGATGAGACGGGGACCGGAGATCGTCACCGATTATCCCCAGATGCCCGGCTCCTCCCGGACAGTGGGTCCGGGCCCCGGGTGGCAGGTCAGGGGGCACCCCCAAATCGTGCTAGCGTTCTACTCGCAGCAAGCGCGAGTGGCGGAATAGGCAGACGCGCACGGTTCAGGTCCGTGTGCCCGAAAGGGCGTGGGGGTTCAACTCCCCCCTCGCGCACCACCCAGCAACACCAAGAAAGCTTCCGGGACATCCCGGGAGCTTTTTTTGGTTTGCCGTGATCCTGAACCGGCGAGAGCTACGTCACCCGCTGATCGGGATGATCGGGGCCCCGGAAGCCTCCCTGGGCACAGGGCCACCCACGGGCGACCCCGGGACGGACACCCGCCCGCCCCGGTGTCCACCGGCGTCCTCAATAAATGGGTGCCGCCGGCGAGGGCCCGGGCGTGTCGGTCACCTGACCAGGAAGAGCCCACACCGTCAGCCCGCCGGGACCGTGCCGAGCAGCTCGTCGACGAGCAGATCGAGGGCGCCCGCCCGCGAGCCCTTGACCAGCACCACGTCATCGGCCGTGAGGTTGGCCCGCAGCCAGTCGAGTGCGCCGGCGCGGTCGGGCACGTGCACCCCACCCGCCTCCCTGGCCACCGGGAGAGCCTCGCCACCCACCGCGAGCACGGCGTCCACACCGAAGATCCCGGTCAGCGCCCCGACCTGCCGATGCGAATCAGCGGAGTGCGGTCCCAGTTCGTGCATCTCGCCCAGCACCGCGACGGTCCGGCCCGCCCGGCGCCGACCGATCCCGTCCAGACAGGCCAGCGCGGCCAGAGCCGCGTCGGGATTGGAGTTGTAGGTGTCGTCCAGCACCAGAAGTCCGTCGACGCGTTCTTTCGGCTCCAGGCGGTGCGGGGTGGGCCCGGCCCGCCCCAGCCGGTCCGCGATGTCGCCCGGCGACTCCCCGGCGGCCAGCGCCATCGTGGCTGCCGCGGCGGCGTTGGCGACCTGGTGGTCACCACTGCGGTGCAGGGTCACCGGGAACCACCCGCCGTCGAGACGGAGCTCGAACGACGGCCGGCCCAGAGGGTCCAGCGTGACGTGGCGCCAGGTCACGTCACCGCGCCGGCCGAAGGTCCGCACCGGTGCCAGGGTGCGCGGGGTCATCGCCATCACCCGGGGGTCGTCGGCGTTCAGCACCGCCAGGCCGTCGGCGGGCAGCGCCTCGATCAGCTCGCCCTTGGCCCGCGCGATCAGTTGCGCCGAGCCGAAACGGCCGATGTGGGCGCTGCCGACGTTGAGCACCGCCGCGATGTCGGGACGGGCGATCGAGGTCAGCCAGGACAACTGCCCGACCCCTCGCGCGCCCATCTCCAGCACCAGCCGGTCGGTCGTGGCGCCGACCCGCAGGGCGGTCAGCGGCACACCCAGCTCGTTGTTCAGGTTGCCCACCGTGGTGACGGCGCCGGGGAGCAACGCCGCGAGAAGGTCTTTCGTGCCGGTCTTGCCGTGCGAGCCGGTCAGGGCGATCACCTGGGGACGCACCTGCCGCACCACGTGCCGGGCCAGCCGGCCGAGGGCCACCACCGGATCGGTCACGACCACCGTGGTCGCGGGGGTGGGCTGGGACCCGAGCACGACGTGCGCCCCCTCCGCGTGGTCGTGACCGTCGGAACGGGCTCCGGCCAGCGCCACGAACAGCCCGCCCCGCACCGGGACGCGGTTGTCCAGGTATGCCTCGCCGGTCACCGTCCGGTCCGGGTCGCCGTGGACCTCGCCGTCACAGATCAGAGCGATCTCGCCCGCAGTCATCGGGATCATGACCTCGATGCTCGTCCGCGAGGCGCAGGTGGCGCGTCATCCCCGGGTCTGAACTCTCCTCCGTGGGTACCGGCGGGTGATACCTCAGGTGGAGGTGCCGGCGGGGCCCGTCGGGCGAACGTTGTTCATCGTGACGATCCTTCTCTCCGACCCTCGGGTCGCTGCAGTGCCGCTGCGTGAGACCGGCGAACCGATGGTCGAACTCTCCGAGAACTTCGGCCCGGTCCGGGCCACGGTCCGCGTGGGGCTGGCGACCCGGTTGCTCCGGGCTCAGTCCTTCCTGCCCCGGGGCCTGCATCTGCGGGTGGTCGAGGGGCATCGCTCACCGCAGCAGCAACGGGCGATCATCGAGACGTACACGGCGCAGGTCCGGGCGGCCCACCCCGGTGCGAGCGAGCGGGACCTGCCCGACCTGGTGGCCCGGTTCGTGGCGCCGCTCGCGGTGGCCCCTCACGTCGCCGGGGCCGCCGTCGATCTCTCCATGGTGGACGAGGCGGGCGTCGCTCTCGATCTCGGCACACCGGTGGATGCGACTCCCGAGCAGTCACGCGGAGCCTGCTTCTTCGACTCGCCGTGGATCTCTTCGCAGGCCAGGGCCCATCGGCGGCTGATGGCGGCCGCGCTGAACAGCGCCGGTCTGGTGAACTACCCGACCGAGTGGTGGCACTGGTCCTACGGCGATCGTTACTGGGCCCTGACCACCGGCGCCCCGAGTGCTCTCTACGGTCCGGCCGGTTCAGCCGATCCAGCCGATCCAGAGGGTGCAGCATGAGTGCATCGGTGATCGTGGGCGATCATGCACCTTTCTTCCCCGTTCCCAAGGCAGAAAAGGGCAGCGGAACCAGCCTCGCGTCCCGTCCCACCCTCACCGTGGACCTGGCGGCTGTGGGGGCGAACACCCGCCATCTCAGCCGGATCACCCAGGGCGAGGTGATGGCGGTGGTGAAGGCGGACGCGTTCGGCCACGGCGCCGCCCAGGTCGCCCGCACCGCACTGGCCCACGGTGCGACCCGGCTCGGCGTCACCAGCCTGGCCGAGGCCCTGGCCCTGCGCTCCGAGCGGGTCTACGCACCCGTGCTGAGCTGGCTCAATCCGGTGGACGCGGACTGGGCACGGGCCGTGCGGGCGGGTGTGGAACTGGCCGTGCCGAGCCTGGAGCACCTGGCTGCCGTGGCCACTCTCGCCCCGGGCGCCACCGTGCACCTGCACCTGGACTGCGGCCTGGCCCGCGACGGCGCCGAGCCTGCCCTCTGGCCGGCTCTGTGCGCGGCGGCGCGGCAGGCCGAGCAGCTCGGCCTGGTCCGGGTAATCGGCCTGATGGGCCATCTGAGCTGCGCAGATGTACCGGACGACGCGTCGAATGCAGTGGGCCGGGCGACGTTCGACTGGGGCGTGCGGGTGGCCCGGGACGCCGGGCTCGATCCCGCGCACCGGCACCTGGCCGCCACCGCTGCCACCCTGAACGACCCGCTGAGTCACCACACGACGGTCCGGGTCGGGGCCGGGTTGTTCGGTATCGACCCCTCGGGTGCGGGGCGGATGCGGCCCACCCTGACCCTGACCGCGCCCGTGATCGGCCTGCGCCGGGTCGGTGCCGGTACCGCGGTGGGGTACGGGCAGACCTGGACCGCACCGATGACAACCCAACTGGGCCTCATCGGCGTCGGATATGCGGACGGACTTCCCCGCCGTGCCTCGAACCGGGCGCAGGTACTCGTGCGGGGTGTGCGCCGGCCGTTGGTGGGGCGGATCTCGATGGATATGGCCGTGATCGATCTGGGAGAAGAGGGCGCGCGCATGGGCGACGTCGTGACGGTGTTCGGGCCCGGCGCCGCCGGAGAACCAACGGTGGCCGAATGGGCTTCCTGGGCAGACACTATCGAGCACGAAATGATGACTGGCCTGGGGCCCCGTCTGGCCCGCGGCCGGTCTGGAGGGCGGTCGTGAGCGCACGGGTGGCCGTGGTCGGCGGTGGGCAGAACAGTGAGCACGAGGTTTCCCTCGCCTCGGCCGCGGGCGTTCGGAATGCCTTGCTGGCAGCCGGTTACGAGGTGGTCGGCCTGACCATCGACCGGGCGGGCACCTGGCGCGACGGCGAGTTGCGCCCCATCGGCCTGGCCGGCGCGGTGCAGGTGATCAGCAGTTGCGAGGTGGTGGTGCCGATGCTGCACGGCTCCCACGGGGAAGACGGCACCCTCGCCGCGCTCTGTGATCTTGCCCAGGTGCCCTACGTCGGGTCGGGAGTGGGCCCGGGTGCGGTGGCCATGGACAAATGGGTCACGAAGCTCGTTGCCCAGGCCATCGGCATTCCGGTGGCGCCGGGTTGCCTGCTGACGCGAAGCACCTCTAGCGCATATGTTTTCACTGGTCCGGTGGTGGTCAAGCCGGTGTCGGCGGGGTCCAGTCACGGGGTTTCACTGATGATGGACGAGGCACAGCTACCGGCTGCCCTCGACGCCGCTCTCGCACTCGATGATCGCGTGCTGGTGGAGGAACAGATCAGCGGCCGGGAGATCGACGTGGCCGTGCTCGGGCGGCCCGACGGCTCCCGCCTGGTCGCACCGCCGCTCGAGATCGTTCTGAAGAAAGAGATTTTCGACCAATCGACCAAGTACGACGGCAGTGCCGAGTTCTTGATCCCGGCCGATCTGAGCGCTCAGGAGGGGAAGGCGCTGGAAGAGGCCGCGCTAGCGATGTACGACGCGCTCGGCTGCTCGGGGGTGGCACGTGTTGACTTCTTCCTCACTGCGCAGGGCCTGGTGCTCAACGAGGTGAACACCGCGCCGGGGTTCACGGAGCAGTCGCAGGCGCCGAAGATGTTCGCCGCCGGCGGTCTGCCCTACGTCGAGCTGGTGGATCTGCTGGTGCGCGACGCCCTGGCGACGGGCCGGGGGCGATGAGCATCCCGAGCATCGACCGGCTTGGCCGCCACGACCTGGGGAAACGCACGCTGCGGCGAAATCCGGCTCCTGGGCGGTCAGGCCCCGCACCTGCCGGGTCGGGGCTGCTCAGCGTGCTTCCATTGCGAGGTAGTGTCATCAACCTGGTCGGAGGTTCCGTCATCACCGTGCTGCTGCGCGCCGGGAGTACCGGGCCCGCGTCGCCCGTTCCGATATCGATGCGACCACCGGGATCTGGCACCGCAATTCTGATGGTGCCCCGATGAACCAGTCCCTGGAACCGCATTCCGATCAGCCCCGGCCCCCGATGAGTCCTGACGGGCAGAAGCTTGTTCGTGATCTGCAAAGGTGGCTGCGCAGGTGGGGCGCCGACGTCTTCGCCGGCCTGCTGGTGTGGTTCGCCGGGCTCGCCGAGACCGTCTTCGTCAGCTGGTACGCGATCGATCGCCTGCAATTCGTGGTGCTGGTGTTCGGCATGGCGATCGCGGTCGCCATGGCCCGGCACTGGCCGTCGGTGGCACTGGGCACGGTCTGGCTGGTCGGGCTGCTGCAGTTCTCGAACGAGCTCAGCATCATGCTGGTCCAGTTATCCATCGTCTACATCGCTTTCGCGATGGCTCGGTGGGGTAGCGCGGCCACGCTCTGGGTCAGCATGGTGTCGATTCCCACGGCCGTGATCGGCGGCGTGGTCTTCATGACCCATATCGGCCCGGAGGCGCTGTCGTTGCTCTCCGGCGGGGTGCCCCTCTCACTGGCTGCCGATGTCCTGGGTGTGTCGTGGCGGATGATGTCGGCGGCCTTCGTGCTCGCGCTGTTGCTGGTGCCCTGGCTGATCGGCCTGGTCGCCCGGTTCGCGGTGCGGGCCAGCGCCTCGGAGGCGTCACTCGAGGTGGCCGAGGCCGATGCCGCCCGGGCCCAGCGCGAGAACGAGCTGGCTCAGCGTGAGAGTGAGCAGGCCCGGGAGATCGCGTCGCTGCGTGAGGAACAGGCCCGGCTGGCCGCCGACGTGCACGACGTGGTGGGACACTCGCTGGCGGTGATCCTGGCGCAGGCCGAGTCGGCGCAGTTCCTCGACGACGATCCGGTGGTGCTGAAGAAGACCATGGTCACGATCGCCACGTCGGCCCGGTCGTCGCTGCAAGACATTCGCCAGGTGCTGGCCGGGGCCCAGCAAGCCGCCGTGGTGGCGTCGGCGGGCTCGTTCCGTGAGCTCGTCGCCGGGGTTCGTTCCAGCGGGCACGAGGTGATCACCAACGAGGTCGGCCCGGTGCGTCCTCTGCCGCCCGAGCTGGAGGTCGTCGCCCACCGGGTGACGCAGGAGATGCTCACGAACGCCATCCGGCACGGCCGCCGCGATCGTCCGGTGCACGTCGAGAGACATTGGCCGGAAGGACCCTTCGCGCACGACCTGCGGATCGAGGTGCGTAACGTCGCGGCCCGGCGGCTCGCGGACACCCAGCCGCTCGACGTGCTGCCGAGCGGGGAAACACCGAGCCCGGGCGGGCAGGGGCTCGGCGGGATGCGTCGCCGGGTAGAGAGCGTAGGTGGCAAGCTCGACATCCGGACCCGCGACGAACCGGAAGGACCGACCTTCACCGTGACTGCCTGGATTCCCGTGAGCGGGCGATGAGCGAAGAGAGCCTCCCGGACATCCGCGTGCTCCTGGTCGACGATCAGGAGCTGTTCCGGGCCGGCGTGCAGGTGATCATCAATGCGCAGCCGGGCATGGCCGTGGTCGGTTCGGCCGGTGACGGCCTGGAGGCAGTGCGGCTCGTCGACGAACTGCAGCCCGACGTGGTGCTGATGGACATCCGGATGCCCGAGATGGACGGGGTCGAGGCCACCCGGCAGATCTTCCAGCCCGAACGAGTGGCCCGCCGGGCCCGTCCGGTGCGGGTGGTGGTGCTGACCACCTTCAACCTGGACGACCGCGCGGCCCGGGCGATCCGCTACGGCGCCAGCGGTTTCCTGCTGAAAGACACCACCCCGCTGATGCTGCGCGACGCGATCCGCACGGTGCACGCGGGTAACGCAGTGCTCGCCCCGAGTGACCTGTCCACGCTGCTGGAGACCCAGTTCCGCGCGGCCGCGCCGGTGCCGTCCGCCTACCTGGCGCTCACCGACAAGGAGCGCGAGGTCTTCGACGCCGTGGCCCGGGGCCTGTCCAACACCGAGATCGCCGGCCTGATCTTCGCCAGCGAGTCGACCGTGAAGACCCACGTCGGCGCGATCCTGCGCAAGCTCGCCCTGCGCGACCGCGTGCAGATCGTGGTCTTCGCCCACCAACACGGCCTGGTCAAGTTCTGACCAAAAACCTTTGTGCCTGATCACGAACGAGGCGGGGTGGGGGCCGCTGTCACGAACAGGGAAAGTGGCTGTGCTGCGTAGCAAGGGAAGTAGCTGCGCCGTGTAGCAAGGGGAGGTGGGCTCGGCCCGGTCAGAAGCGGGTGCGGGCCCGGTCCTGACGGCGTTTCTGCAGGTGGGCGTGGGCTGCGCGCAGGTGGGTCACGGTTTCGGGGGCCAGGCCCAGGGTGTGGTTGAGCAGAGCCTCGTCGACCATGCTCACCGCCTCGGCCAGCCGGAATCGGCTCAGTGCGGTGGCGACGGCAGGGCGGATCTGGGTCAGGGCCGGGGTCGCAGCCTTCAGCAAATCCGGTGACGGCAGCGGCAGTTGTTTGGCCTCACTCGGTTCCAGCTTAAGAAGCCCTCCACCGTAAGATCTTCCGACCGTCTCGGCGCCGAGCAGACTGACCGAGCCAAGGGCGGCGAGGGGGAGGAGGCCCGAGGGGTCCGGGTGGTGGAGATGAACTCCGTGCACCGAGTTCAGATGATGGGCCCGGGCGGAGTTCGTGACCAGGCGGGGTGCGTCGGCGTTCATGTAGGTCAGCAGCAGGTCGGGAGGGGATGCCAGTCGCACCTGCCACCACGGTGTGCGGATGCGGCACTTGTAGGCCTCGTCCACACCCATCGCCTCACCGGCCCGCACGTACGCGGCCGCAGCCGGGGAACGCCGATCGGCGGGCCGGAAAAGTCTTACGGCCGAGCCATTCTCTCCGAGTTCACGGAGGGCGTCGGCACTGAAGTCCAGTCCGCGCAGGTGTGAACTGCCGGGAGGGGAGAGCGGGAGCAGGTCGGCGGGGCCCAGTCCGCGGGCGTCAGCCTCGTCAAGGGTGAGGGCGAAGTAGCTGTTGTTGCCGGTCACGATGCCGAGCGAGACCCGGCCCCAGTCGTCGAGCACACTGAACTCCGGGCCGCGCAGCAACTGGTCGAAGGCGCGCAGGGGCTCGGCCGGGATCAGGGCCGGGGTCCATTTCCGGTCGGGCGAGGGCACGGTGAACGACTCGAACACCGGCTCGGCGGGCAGTTCCTCCAGCGCCGCGGCGTTGCGGACCTGCAGCGTTTCCAGCCGGGTCTCCCGCCGGTGGGAGTTCGAAGGGCTGTGGAACCCGTCGGCCAGGACCAGCACGATCTCCGCCACGACCCCGGGGAAGACGCGTTCGGTGAAGGCCACCAGCCGCACCCGGGCGAAGTTCTCCAGCAGGTACCGCCGCACCGGGGCCGCGTAGTTCACGCTGAGCAGTTCGGCCGGCAGCACCAGTCCGAGTCGGCCGCCGGGCCGCAGGAACCGGGAGGCGTGCAGGGTGAACGCGGCCCATGACGAGGCCAGGCCGCTCAGGGAGACCCCGGCCCGCCGGGCCGCGGCCTGGGCCCGCGCCCGGTCGGAGCCGGTGAAGTCGTGGTAGCGCACGTACGGAGGGTTCCCGATCACCGCGTCGTAGTCGCCGGTCGGATCGAGGGTGAAGAAGTCGGCCGTGGTGACGGTGGCCCGGATTCCGGTGGCCTCCAAAGCCGACCGAGCGGCCTGGGCAGATGCGGGATGAAGCTCAACCCCGTCCAAAAGCCATTCGGAACCACCGAACTCGGCAGCCGCAAGCAAAAAGGCGGCCTCCCCGGACGACGGCTCGAGCACCCGGCCACTGCTGCCGCGCAGGGCCCAGCGGGTGACGTACCGGGCTATGGGGGCGGGTGTGAAGAAGGCACCCCGGGCTTTCCGTCGGCCGAGCGCCGTCATCGGGTGACCGGCTGTGCCGTCGGGCAACCGGTCGGCACCACCCCGACACCGACCCGCCCTCTGCTCACCACCCACCTAGTTTCCCGGGTTTTCCGCAGACGATGTGCACGGGGTGACCACCGAGCGAGAACGACCACGTAGGGTCGGTCAGGTGAAGCACCCTGGCGACCGTGGATCGTCCGCGGTCGAGTACGGCCTCATCGCCGGTGGCGTGGTGGTCGCCTTCCTAGCTGCTTTCGTCGGGCTGCAGGCAATCGTGGGTGAGGTCTTCGGCCGGGCCGTGACCCAGATGGAGAAAGTGGAACCACTGAGCACGCCTGCGGAACCTGCCCCCGGCAGCACTCGTTGAATCTTTTCAGTGACGATCGCTATCGAGGGAGTGTGACCTGTCGTGGGGTTTCTGGACAGGCTTCTGGGTCGTGACAAAGACCAGCGGGGCTATCAGCAGTCACCCGGCCAGAGTTGGGGCGGCCAGCAGCAGCAACCGTCCTGGGGGTCACCGGGTGACCAGAGCTATCAGGGCAACCAGGGCTACCAGGGCAACCAGGGCGGTTACCAGCACCAGGGTGGGTTCCCGCCGGCCGTCGGCCGTCCGGGCGCCGAGCCCGGCAGCGACGCGCAGTCCGACCAGGCCGCGATCGCCCGCTACCGCTACATGCTGAAGACCGCCCCGCCGGAGCGCATCGAGCAGGCGCACGCCGAGGCCTTCGCGAAACTGTCGCCCGACCAGCGGCGCATGGTGCTGGCCGGTCTCTCCGAAGAGGTCCCGCCGCACGAGCGAGCCACGAGCGACGACCCGCGTTCCCTGGCCCGGATGGCCACCCGTGCGGAGATGCGTAACCCCGGCACCTTGGAGCGCAGCTTCAACCGGCCCAGCATGGGCGGCGGCATGGGCGGCGGCGGGATGGGCATGGGCGGCATGATCGCCGGTGGCCTGCTCGCCGGTGTGGCCGGTGCCTTCGTCGGCACCGCGATCGCCGACGCCATGTTCGACGGCTTCGACGGCAGCGAGTTCCAGGAGGGCTACGAGGCCGCGGCCGACGACTTCACCCAGCAGGGTGAGCAGGTCAGCCAGCAGGTCGACCAGGGTCAGCAAGACCTCGCGGAGGCCGGCGGCGACGGTGGCTTCGACATGTTCGGGGGCGGCGACGGTGACTTCGGCGGCTTCGGAGACGTCTGACAGCGCTCGATAGCCGCTGACAGCGGCGCGTGCGCGCCCTGACAGCGCGCCCCGGCACCTTGGACGAGTCACAGAGAACGATTCAGTACTCATCCAAGGAGTCCACCCATGGCATACGCCTTCGAGGCCGAAGGGCTGGTCAAGCGCTTCGGCGCCACGACCGCCCTGGCCGGGGTCGATCTGGCGGCTCCCGAGGGCACTGTCCTCGGTGTTCTCGGGCCCAACGGAGCCGGCAAGACCACAGCGGTCCGCATCCTCGCCACCCTGCTGCGCCCTGACGAGGGGCGCGCCACCGTGGCCGGACTGGACGTCGTTCACCAGGCGCCCCAGGTGCGCCGCCAGATCGGCCTCACCGGCCAGTACGCGTCCGTCGACGAAGATCTCACCGGCACCGAGAACCTGGTGCTCATCGGCCGCCTGCTCGACCTCTCCAAGCGCGACGCCCTCGCCCGGGCCCGGCACCTGCTCGGTCAGTTCGACCTGACCGAGGCCGCCGACCGCGTGGCCAAGAACTACTCCGGCGGCATGCGGCGCCGGCTGGACCTCGCCGCCAGCCTGGTCGGCCGCCCGTCGGTCATCTACCTCGACGAGCCCACCACTGGCCTCGACCCGGCCAAGCGCGACGACGTCTGGCGTCTGGTGCGGGGCCTCGTCGCGGACGGCACCACCGTGCTGCTCACCACGCAGTACCTGGAAGAGGCCGACGCGCTCGCCGACGACATCACCGTCATCGACCACGGCCGGGTCATCGCCCACGGCACCCCGGCCGAACTCAAGCGCGTCGTCGGTGGCCAGACCCTGGTGGTGCGCCCGGCCGACGCCGCGCACCTCGACACCGTGCGCGGCCTGCTGTCGCAGGTGTCCACCGGTAAGAACATCGACTCCCCCGCCCGCGGCGTGCTCAGCGTGCCCGTGGACGACGACAGCGCGATGACCACGGTGGTGCGCCGCCTCGACGACGCCGGAATCGCCGTCACCGAGCTGTCCCTGCGACTTCCCAGCCTGGACGAGGTCTTCTTCAGCCTCACCGGCGCCCGCCAGCAGATCGAACAGGAGAGTGCGGCATGAGCAGCACCACCACCCTGATGACCGAGGCACCGGACGTTCCCACCGCGCCCACCTCCGACACCCCGGCCAAACCGTTCCCGCTGATCCGGCACTCGCTGATCCTGGCCGGCCGATCGATCACGAAGATCCGGCGCACACCGGAACAGCTGATCGACGTCACCGTCCAGCCGATCATCTTCACCGTGCTGTTCGTCTACCTGTTCGGCGGCGCGATCTCCGGCTCGCAGCACGCCTACCTGCAGTTCGTCCTGCCCGCCCTGATGGTGCAGACCGTACTGTTCGCCACCCTGGCCATCGGCGTGAACCTGAACACCGACATGGGCAAGGGCGTGTTCGACCGGTTCCGCAGCCTGCCGATCCCCCGCTCGGCCCCGCTGGTCGGCGCGGTACTCGGCGACGTCGTCCGCTTCGTCACCTCGATCACCGTGCTGCTGGGCTTCGGCTACGCGATCGGTTTCCGGGTGCAGACCAACTTCTTCCAGGCGCTCGCGGCCTGTCTGCTGGTGCTGTTCTTCGCCTTCTCGCTGACCTGGGTGTCCGTGTTCCTCGGCACCACCGTGCGTAACTCCGGCACCGTGCAGGGCATCGGCTTCCTGGTGATGTTCCCGCTGACCTTCGGCTCGTCGATGTTCGTGCCGGTGGACACCCTGCCGGGCTGGCTGCAGGCGTGGGTCAAGGTCAACCCGATCACCCATCTGACCGAGGCCTGCCGAGGCCTGATGGTCGGCGGCGCGATCACCGAGCCGGTGCTCTGGTCGCTGGGCTGGTCGGTCGCCATCATGGCGGTCTTCGCACCCCTGGCGGTGCGGATGTACCGCTCCCGTACGTGAATTCAGATGGAGGACGCCGTTGGGCCCGGATCGGGCCCAACGGCGTCCTGCGTGGTCGCCTTGAGCAGGGCGACGGCGTCCTCCGGGTCGAGGGCACGGCCGGAATCGAAGCGGGTGGTGAACTCCTCCGGGGTCAGGGCGGCCTTGATCCTCGTGGTGAGCCGGGCGATGTCCGGGTCGCGGAAACCGTCGTGGCCCCGCATCCGGGCGGAGGCGCCCAGCATCCCGGCGGCCTCGGCGGGCCGGTCGACGGTCAGGAGGTACTCGGAGACGGCCACGCTCACCCGGGCGATGACCGGCAGGTCCTGGCTGTTCAGGGCCAGCCCGACGGTCGGGGCCAGCCGGGCCGCGGCCGCGTCGGGAGCGTTGTCGCGCAGTTCGTACACCATCAGTTCGCTGAGCAGCGTCGCCTGCATCTGGGGCATGAGGCGTGGCCTCGAACCATTCTCGGTGATGGCCTTCTCGGCCAGCCGCCGGGCCTCCCCGAGATTGCCCTCGGCCGCCGCGAGTGACGCCGCACCGGAGATGGCGAATGCATGAGCCATCCACGAGCTGGTTTCCGAAGCCATCCGCCGGGCCGTCTCGAGGTCGCGCCGGGCGCCCGCCAGGTCACCCTTCTCCTGGCGGATCCGGGCGATCCAGACCAGGGCCTGGGCCTCGTCGTCGGTGGCGTGCAGCTCGATCATCAGCTGCCGGGCCCGAGTGAAAAGCTCGATCGCCCGGTCGAGTTCGCCGTCAACTCGCATGATCTCAGCGAGCTGGCTGCTCGCGGTGGCGATGCCCCACCGGTCGCCGATCTCCTCGAACATCGCCAGCGCCTGCGGGACATGCTCTCGGCAACGCTCGAAATCGCCTTCGTTCTCGGCCAGCATGGCGACCATCAGCCGCAGCATGGCGCGGGCCCATGGATCGGTGTGGTGAAGGTTGCGGGCCACCGCGGCCCGGCTGGCCTCGGAGTCGTGCCGCAGCTCGGCCAGGGCCGGCTCGATGAACGTCAGCAGGGGATGGCCGCCCAGCACATTCACCTGCTGCAGGAGCGCCTCGATCCGGTCGAGGTCGTGCTCGCCCGGTAGGTCGTTGCCACTCAGCGCGGTACTCAGCGCGGCCAGCACGGTCACGACCAGCAACGGCTCGGGGTGGCTCTCGCCCGGCACCCGCAGAGCCTGTGTGGCCCAATCTCCCGCCTCCTCGTGCCGGCTGGTCATGGTCCAGTACCAGCCGAGTGCGCCGGCCAGCCGCACCGCGTGGTCCGCGTTCTCCGTCTCCACCGCGAATCTCATGGAGGCGAGCAGGTTGTCTCGCTCGGAGGTGAGCCGGTCCAGCCAGAACAGCTGGTCACGGCCACGTAGGTGGGGGTCGGCGGTCTCGGCCAGCTCCAGGAAGTAGGTGGCGTGGGCCTGGCGCATCGCCGCCATCCCGCCGCGCTCCGAGAGCTTCTCCAGCGCGTACTCGCGGATCGTCTCCAGCAGCCGGTAGCGCGGCTGCGGGTCGTTCCCCGAGGCCACCACCAGCAGCGACTTCTCGGCCAGTGAGAGTAACCGGTCGGCGACCGTGTCCTCGTCGAAATCCGTTGTTCCCGAGTCAAGTTCGGTATCGCGGCAGACGGTTGAGGCGGTCTCGGCGG
Organism: Kineosporia sp. NBRC 101731; assembly: GCF_030269305.1. Lineage (NCBI taxonomy): Bacteria > Bacillati > Actinomycetota > Actinomycetes > Kineosporiales > Kineosporiaceae > Kineosporia > Kineosporia sp. NBRC 101731. The sequence continues at coordinate 157,066 of NZ_BSTC01000001.1, read as the reverse complement.
TGGCTCCACCGCCGAACACGGACAGCCGCTCGAGCAGGTCCCTCTCCGCGTCCGGCAGCAGTTCCCAGCTCCAGGCCACCACGGCGCGCAGCGTCTGGTGCCGCGGCATCGCGGTGCGGTTGCCGCCCGTGAGCAGCCGGAAACGGTTGTCCAGCCGGGCGGCCAGGGCCTGTGGGCTCAGCGTACGCAGCCGGGCCGCGGCCAGCTCGATGGCCAGTGGCAGACCGTCGAGGCGCCGGCAGATCTCCCGCACCGCCTCGGCGTTCTCGTCGGTCAGCGTGAACCCGGGCCGGACCAGGGCCGCCCGGTCGGCGAACAGCTGCACCGCAGGCGAGTCCTCGGCCGCGGTGGCGAGCGGGCGCACCGGCCAGATCGACTCCCCGACGATGCCGAGCGGCTCGCGACTCGTCGCCAGCACGGTCAGTTGGGGGCAGCGGGCCAGCAGGAACTCGGCCACCTCGGCGCTGGCCTCGATCAGGTGCTCGCAGTTGTCCAGCACGATCACGGTGTCGTGCGGCGCCAGGCTCTCGACCAGCCGGGTGCGCACGTCGCGCAGTGGCGGCTGCTGCAACGTGGAGTCGAGCTGGGAGCGGTCGATCGATCCGATGCCGCCCAACACGGTGGACGCCACGTCGTCCGGATCGGTCACCGGCGCGAGCTCGATCATCCACACGCCGTCCCGATCGGCCAGGCGACTCGCGACTTCGCTGACCAGCCGGGTCTTTCCGGCTCCACCGGTGCCGACCAGGGTGACCAGGCGGGTCCGGCCCAACTGCTCGGTGATCCCGGCGAGCTCGGCCTCCCGGCCGACGAACGTGGTCAGAGGGACGCGCAGATTGGTGCGGCGGACGATGCCCGGCGGCGGTTCGGGGCTGGTGGGGGACGCCACCGAACGCAGGGCGGCGTCGTCCCGCAGCACCTGACCCTGCAGTTCCTGGAGCGCGGCGGGCGGATCCAGGCCGAGTTCGTCGGCCATCGCCCGGCGCAGCTGCTCGTACACGGCCAGTGCCTCGCCCTGCCGGCCCCCGGCTGCGAGGGCCCGGATCAGCAGCTCGTGGGTGCGCTCGCGCAGCGGGTGCGCGGCGATGACCTCTTCCAGCTCGGTCACCGGCTCACCGGCGCGGCCCAGGGTGAGAAGAGCCGCGGCGCGCTCATCGATCGCGGTGAGTCGCAGCCGTTCCAGCCGCTCGGTCCAGGCCTGCGCGTAGGGCGCGTCGGTGACCTCGGTCAGAGGGCTGCCACGCCACAGGCCCAGTGCCCGCCCCAGCATCTCGACCGTCTCCGGCGGTCCGGTCGTACGCCGCCCCTGCCCCACCAGGTTCTCGAAAGCCAGCGCGTCGACGTCGTCCCTGGTGATGGCCAACCGGTACCCCGCAGGCCCGGACTCGATCAGGTCGGGCCGGGGCAGTGCCCGCCGCAGCCGCGAGACCAGCGACTGCAGGGCGTTGACCTCGTCCGCCGGCGCATCTTCCAGCCACAGCGACTGCACCAGCCGACTCACCGGGACCCAGGCCCCGGCATCCGCACTCAGCCTGATCAGCAGCGATCGCAGACGGGCGCCGCCGATGTCGACGGGCTCACCCTCGGCCTCGATCATCAACGGCCCCAGCACGCGTACCTGCACGCCCCCAGTGTCGCAGCCCCCTCTCCCCTCCTCTTTCTTCCTCCGTGATCATGCAAAACCTCCCCAGAGTTCTAGAACTGTGGGCGTAAGAGTTCTAGAACGCCGGGGAGATTCTGCATGATCACGAACAGGTTGGGGTGGCCCATGAACAGGGTGGGGTGGCCATGAACGGGGTGGGGTGGCCATGAACGGGGTGGGGCGGGGTTGAAGAGGTATCAGCGCAGATCGCGGTGCCTCAAGGTGGTCAGCCCGGCCGCGATCAAGAGGGCGGTCACGGTCGTCAGTCATAGCCAGGGCTCGACCGGTAGGTCGGTGGCGGGACGGTCCGGGAGGTGGGTGAAAGGGCTGAGGTCCATGACGGCCTGGGGCAGATCGAGCGCGGCGCCGAGTAACTGGATCCCGGCTGCCGCTCCCAGCGCCGCCCAGGCGAGAGGTGCGGCCGAGGGCCGGGTCCCGAACAGCAGCAGGCCCAGCCCGGCGAACACCCAGGCGGCGAAGACCTGGCTCAGCGCGGTGAGCAGGAGGTCGGGCAGGTCGCCTTGGCCACTGGTCAGCGTGTAGGCGAGTCCGGTCGACAGTCCGGCCACCAGCATCAGGACGAGGGCTCCGGCCAATGCGATCGTCAGGTGGCCCAGGGCCCAGGGCAGGCGGCCGGTCGGCGTGGCCAGAAGAGTCTCGGCCCGGCCCTCGGTCTCCTCGGTGTTCAGGCGCAGCAGGGTGGACACCGCATAGGCCGCGGCCACCAACCCGCAGATCCCGAACATCGCGCCCAGGTAGGAATCGACCACCGACTGCTTCCCACCCAGCGCGGTCAGCACGTCCGCCAGCTGGGGTGAGTCGTCCACCAGGCTGCTCACGCTGTTGGCCAGAGCACCCACGGCGGCGCCCGTCACGGCGAACCCGACGGCCCAGCCCAGCAGGGTGCCGCGCTGCAGTCGCCAGGCCAGGGCGAACGACGACCCCAGGTTCCGGGCTCGCGCCGGGCCCGGCGCAGCCGCCAGAAGGCCGGAACCGACGTCGCGGCGGCCCGCGATCAGGAAGGCGACCAGACCGAAAAGGCAAGCCGCAGAAAGGGAGACCAGAAGCGTCCACCATTGGACAGTCCCGAAGGGTCGCAGTTGCTGGGCCAGCCCGAGCGGTGAGAACCAGGACAGCCACTGCGGGCCGGATGCGTCCCCGACCGCTCGGAGGAGATAGGCGGAGGCCAGCGCGGCAGCGCAGATCGCCGTGGCCGGCCGGGTGATCTCGGTGATCTGGGCGGCGACCGCGGCCAGGGCCGCGAACACCAGACCGCACGAGGCCACCGCCAGCCCGAACAGCATCGACCCGCCGGTCGGCAGCCCGGCAGCGGTCAGGGTCAGCCCGATCAGCACGGCGAGCAGCAGATGGGCGATGAAGGCGGTGAGAAGGGCCGCGCCCAGCGGTGCCGACCGCCCGATCGGCGCCGCTCGCAGCAGCTCCAGACGGCCTGACTCCTCGGCGGCCCGGGTGTGCCGCAGCACCAGCAGGAAACTCATGATCGCGGTGAACGCGCAGGTCGTGCCCATGCCGCGCCAGGTGGTCAAACCGCCCAGCGTGGTCAGGTCGAGGGCCGGTCCGGTGAGGGCGCGCAGTCCGGGGTTGGCGGCGACGTCGGCGGCGAACGGGATGCGCGAGGCCTGGTCGGGGTAGAGATTCGCGAAGGAGGAGGCGATGGCGACGGGTAGGCAAGCGATGGCCAGCAGCCAGACGGTGAGTCTCACCCGGTCCTGACGCAGGGCGAACCGGGTCAGCGACCAGACGCCGGCCATCAGTGCGCCTGATAGTGCTGAAGGAAAAGTTCTTCCAGGGTGGGCTTTCGGCTGACCAGATGGTGGACGCCCGACTCGGCCAGCCTTCTCAGCACCTCGGTGAGGGCGTCGGGTTCCACTTCGCAGTACACGGACCGGTTCCTGATCCTCACCCCGTGAACTCCGGAGAGACCTTCCAGGACGGGTGGTTCCGATGTGAGTTCGGCCTCGATCGTGGTGTGGGTGAGCCGCTGGAGATCGTCGAGCGTGCCGGTGTCGATCGTGCGTCCGGCCCGCACGATACTCACCCGGTCACACAGTTGCTCGACCTCGCTCAGGATGTGGCTGGACAGCAGCACGGTGCGGCCCAAGTCTTTGCTCTCCTGGATACAGGATCGAAAGACACTCTCCATCAGCGGATCCAGGCCGGAGGTGGGCTCATCGAGCAGGAGCAGCTCGGTCTCCGAGGCGAACGCCGCCACGAGCGCCACCTTCTGCCGGTTGCCTTTGCTGTAGGCCCGGCCCTTCTTGGTCGGGTCCAGCTCGAAGCGGTCGACCAGTTCGGCGCGGCGCCTCTCGTGCAGCCCTCCGCGCAGCTTGCCGAGCAGGTCGATCACCTCACCACCGGTGAGGTTCGGCCAGAGTGTGACGTCGCCGGGCACGTAGGCCAGGCGGCGGTGCAGAGCGGCGGAATCTGAGCGGGGATCGCCGTCGAGCAGGCGAACCGTGCCGCCGTCATAGGTGAGCAGACCGAGCAGGACGCGCAGGGTGGTTGACTTGCCCGCGCCGTTGGGCCCGAGGAAACCGTGCACCTCGCCGGTGCGGACGGTCAGATCGAGCCCGTCCAGGGCCCGGGTGCTGCCGAAGTTCTTGATCAACCCGGTGATCGAGATGGCATCACTCATGTCTTCGAGCGTACTCAGGCAGCTGCTACGAGGCCCTGACCAATCGTGACGCGCTCCCGGCGGCCGTTAGACCACGCTCGGCGTCGGCCGCAGGATCGGGGGGTTCAGGGTCTGGGTCGCGCCCCGGCGGAACAGCTGCGCCGGCCGCCCACCGCCGCGGGTGGTCATCTCACCGGTCGGCTCCAGGAAGCCCAGGGTGCCGGTGACCTTGCGGTGGAAGTTGCGGGCGTCCAGGTCGACGCCCCAGACGATCTCGTAGACCCGCCGCAGCTCGCCGACGGTGAACTCGGTGCCGCAGAAAGCCGTGGCCAGGCCGCTGTACTCGAACTTCGCCCGGGCCCGCTCGACGCCGTCGCGCAGGATCTTGCGGTGGTCGAAGGCCAGCAGCGACGGGGAGTCGGGCAGGGAGGCGTCGAGGAACGCGGCGATGGGCACCCATTCGGCCACTTCGGCGTCACTTCCCCCGGTGACCTCGGGCGGGTTCGGGATCAGCGCCAGGTAGGCCGCGCTGACCACCCGCATCCTCGGGTCGCGCCCCGGATCTCCGTACGTGCTCAGCTGTTCCAGGTGCATGCCCCGGGCGCCGGTCTCTTCCTCGAGCTCCCGGGCAGCGGCGTCGGCCAGCGTCTCGTCGGGTCGCACGAAACCGCCCGGCAGTGCGTAGCTGCCCTTGAACGGCTCCTGTCCGCGCCGCACCAGCAGGGCCTCGAGGCTGTCGTCGCGAATGGTCAGCAGCACGATGTCGACCGTCACGGCCACCGGCGGGTACTTGGACGGGTCGTAACCCTGTTTGCTGGACACGGCGCTGGGTCCTTCCTTTCAACGCAGGGCATCTTTCGTCGGGTTGACGATAACAAAGGGCGGAGCTACCGTCATCTCGAGAGAAGGCGTCAAAGTGACGATAAAGGAGCAAGCAGTGGCTGAGATTCGGCGTTACCCCTTCGTGTGGCACGTACGCAGCGGCACGACCGATCATCTCGTGCATGTCAGCCGCGGGCGCACCGTGCACTCCGGGCCAGGGCAGGCCTTCTGGTTCCGCCCCCTGAGCGCGGCCCTGAGCGAGGTGCCGATCGACGACCGCGAGCTGGGCCTGCTCTTCCACGCCCGGACGGCCGACTTCCAGGACATCACCGTGCAGGCCACCGTGGCCTACCGGATGGCCGATCCGGACCTCGCGGCCCGCCGGCTCGACTTCGGGCTGGAGCTGAAGAACGGCAAGTGGCGCGGTCGTCCGCTGGAGCAGATCGCCCAGATGCTGACGGAGGCCGCCCAGCAGCACGCCCTCGACCTACTGGCCGGATTCTCGTTGAACCAGGCCCTGACCCGCGGCATGGCGGCCACCCGCGACCGCATCGCGCAGGGCCTGCACCAGGACGACCGGCTCGCCCAGACCGGTGTCGAGGTGGTCGACGTGCGGGTGGTGGCCCTGCGTCCGGAGGCCGATGTCGAGCGTGCCCTGCAGACCCCGGCCCGCGAGCAGGTGCAGCAGGACGCCGACAAGGCCACCTACGAGCGCCGGGCCCTGGCCGTCGAGCGGGAACGGGCGATCAGTGAGAACGAGCTGCAGTCGCAGATCGAGCTGGCCACCCGGGAGGAACAGCTGGTCACGCAGCGGGGCGCCAACGAGCGGCGCCGCGCCACCGAGGCCGCGGCTGCCGGCCGGATCGAGACCCAGGCCAAGGCCGAGCAGACGCGTGTCCTGGCCGAGGCCCGGGCCGACACCATCCGGGCGGTCGGCGTGGCCGAGGCCGAGACCGAGGCGGCGCGGATGGCCGTGTACGCGGACATCGACCGTGACGTGCTGCTGGCCCTGGCCGCCCGGGAGGCCGCGGCGCACCTGCCGCAGATCGGCAGCCTGACCCTGACGCCCGACGCAATCACCAGCGCGCTCGCGGCCCTGGCCGACCGGTGATCGCTCCCCGGGCCGTCCTGGTGCACCGGCGCAGCGAACTCGACCTGCTCCTGGAACGACACAGCACGCGCGGCCAGGCGGAGTTCTTCCTGCGCTCGCGGGGCCGTGACCTCCAGCCGGTGCAGGATCGGCACGACGCCCTGCACGAGGCGTTGCGCCAGGTCGAGGCCGGTATCCCGGGTGGCTGGCGGCGGGCGTCGGTGGAGCGGGCCGATCTGCCCCGGCTGCGGTTCGATCCGGAAGACGTCGTGGTCGCCGTCGGTCAGGACGGTCTGGTGGCGAACGTGGCCAAGTACCTCAGCGGGCAGCCGGTGATCGGCGTGGATCCCGAACCCGGCCTGAATCCAGGTGTGCTCGTTCGGCATTCGGCCTCAGCCAGCGGGGACCTGCTGGGCCGGGTGACGGCCGGCAAGGCGAGCGTCGAACAGAGGACGATGGTGGAGGCGGTGCTGGACGACGGCCAGAGGCTGCGGGCCCTCAACGAGCTGTACCTGGGTGACGCCGGCCATCAGTCGGCGCGCTACCGGCTGCGGGGTGAGCGGCAGTCGTCGTCGGGCATTCTGGTCGGCACCGGGACCGGCTCGACCGGCTGGTGTGCGTCACTCGCCCGCGATCGGGCCGCGGCGCCGGAACTGCCGGGTCCGCTGGACGAATCGCTGGCCTGGTTCGTGCGTGAGGCCTGGCCGTCACCGTTCACCGGCACCACGCAGACCCAGGGGTCGCTGGCCCGGGGCGAAGTGCTGCCGGTCGTGGCCGAGGCCGACCTGGTGGTGTTCGGCGACGGCCTGGAGTCGGACCGGCTCCAGGTGGGCTGGGGTCAGCAGATCGAGGTGCGAACGGCGTCGCAGCATCTCAGCGTGGTGGTGTGAGCCCCAGCGCTTCGAGCTCCGCGGGGTCGGTGCCCTCCGCGAGCTTCCACAGCGGCACGCCCAGCGCCTTGCAGAGCGGGCCCAGCTCGTCGATCTGCACCCGGCGCGCGCCGGTCTCCAGCTCGGACACCTTGGTGCCGCCCCAGCCGAGACGCTGCGCCAGGTCTTTCTGCAGCCACCCGCGACGGGCACGCTCGGCCGCCACGTTGCGCGGCAGCACATCGAGGAATGTGGGCATGTCCGGACGGTAGGAGCTTTCGCCGGTCAGATGCATCCGCCACCGGAGTGAATGCGGATTGTCCGTGACTGGTTCGGGAAAATCCTGGCCGGTTTGGCTAATCCGTTTGAGTACCAACACAAAACCATAGATAGAGGACGCGTCTCACCTCCAGTTCTCGCTCTGCGTTTCCCGGCCCTGACGCTGTGCTCGATCTAGCCTGGGTGAATGGCTGACAAGGGGACGGTTCTCGAGGTCGCCGGGTGTGAGGTGACGGTGACCCATCCGGACAAGATGGTGTTCCCCGAGGCGATCCGGCCCGGTGGCGGGGTGGGCGTCACCAAGCTCGACCTGGTGCAGTACTACGTGGCCGTGGCGGAGGGCGCCCTGCGGGGGGTGTCCGGCCGGCCGATGGTGCTCAAACGCTTCGTCAAGGGCATCGATCAGGAAGCGTTCTTCCAGAAGCGGGCGCCCGCGAATCGTCCCCCGTTCGTCGAGGTGGCGGAGCTGAAGTACGCCTCGGGGCGTTCGGCGCAGGAGGCCGTGATCCGCGACGCCGCCGGCCTGGCCTGGGTGATCAACCTCGGCTGTATCGATCTGAACCCGCATCCGGTGCAGGCGGAGGATCTCGACCGGCCCGACGAACTGCGTATCGACCTCGACCCGATGCCTGGCGTGGAATGGCCGCAGGTGGTCGAGGTGGCGTTCGTCGTGCGGCAGGTGCTGGCCGACCACGGTCTCACCAGCTGGCCCAAGACCTCCGGCTCGCGGGGGTTTCACATCTATGCGCGGGTGGAGCCGACGCGTCTGTACAAAGACCTTCGCCTCGCCGCCGAGACCGTGGCCCGCGAGGTCGAGAACCGGGTGCCCGACCTGGCCACCTCGAAGTGGTGGAAGGAAGAGCGCGGTTCGGTGGTGTTCGTCGACTTCAACCAGATGGCCAAGGACCGCACCACGGCCTCGGCCTACTCGGTGAGGGCCGTGCCCGATGCCCGGGTCTCGGCGCCCTTGCTCTGGGACGAGGTCGAGCACTGCCGCATGGAAGAGCTGACCCTCGCCACCGTGCTCCCACGCTTCGCGGAGCTGGGCGATCCCTGGAACGGCATCGAAACCGCCGTAGGAACGGTCGATTCGCTACTGGTCCGGGCCAAGGAGCTGGGACCGGCCGAGAAACCGCCGAAGGGGGAGGGACGCCGGCAGTCGTCCATGCCGCTCATCGAGGTGGCCCGGACCAAGACCAAGCCCGAGGCCCTGGAATGGCTCGAGGTGTGGAGGCAGAAATACCCGGCCGTCTCCGCGCTGCTCGAACCGGCCGACATCCTGGTCGACGGTATGCGCGGCCGCAGCTCGCTCTGGTACCGGATCCGGATCAACCTGCAGCACGTGCCCGAGGCCGAACGTCCGCCCCAGGAAGACCTTCTCGCCGACTACAACCCCTGGGCCGGTTTCCGGCAGCCGTGACGGAGCGCGACCTAGCCGCGCTCGGGCATCTCGAACAGCGTGTCGGCATCCACCTCAGCCAGATCCACGGTCTCCCATTCCTCTACCGGTGCCACCTCGTCCACTGGTGCCGCCTCGTCCTCAATGGGTGCCGTGACCACCGCAATGGTGGACGCGGGCACCTCCCATCGGGCACGGGGCAACACCCCGTGCTTGTCGAGGCGCTCGATCAGCGTGGCGACGGTCTCGGCGCGTTCGCGGTAGAACTCCGAGGCCCGGATCCGCCAGAACGTCCAGCCCAGCCGCTCGAGCTGACGCTGGCGCCGGATGTCGGCCTCCCAGCGGTCGGCGCCGTGATAGCGGTCGCCGTCACACTCGATGGCCAGACGCGCGTGCTGCCCGACCACCACCAGATCGATGCGATAGCGCCCGACCCGGTGCTGTACCTGAACCTCGTAGCCGGCTTTGAGTAGTTCCCGGAGTACGTCCAGCTCGAAGTCAGACTCGACACGTTCCTCCAGCCCCACCGTCACCGGGAGCCGGGAACCGGCGTCACGCACGTACTCCAGCAGGGCCCGGCGCTGGTCGTCGGCGTGCAGTCGGCCCGGCTCGACCGTGTGGAACACCCAGAGCTGTTCCTGCGCGCGGGAGGCCGCGACGTTGATGCGCTGCTTGTCGGCGTTCTTCGTGGCCGCCCAGGTCGCGTCGTCGGCCACCACGCTGATGAACACCACGTTGCGCTCGTCGCCCTGGAACGCCGGAGGATTGCCCACCCGTAGGCGCCGCTCGGCAAAAGCCTCCGGGCCCAGCCGGTCTCGTAACAGGTTCTCGATCAGCGGGGCCTGGGCCGACCCCTGCAACGTGACCACGCCGAACGTCATGCCCTGGTAAGCATCGTCGTGATGGCAGGCGAGCACCTGTTCCACCAGCGCCCGCGCCTCGGCCCGGTTGATCTTGTCGCCGCTCGACGAACCGGTCGTGGCGCCGTCCGCGACCCGCACCAGACGCAGGGGCGCGCCGATCGCGGCGGTGGACGGCTCGCGGAGCGGCAGGATGTCGCCGTCGTAGTAGCGGTTGGAGAACTCGATGATCTCCGGCACACAACGGAAGTGCTCACGCAGCAGGATCGTGCTGGGGAAAATCAGCTCGGACAGCGCGTACAGGCTCTGGTCGACCGTGAGCAGGCTCTTCACCCCGACGTCGGGCAGGTGCGAGTTCTGCAGCGCAATGATGCGTTCTTGGTTGACCCCCACCGCGGCCGGGCTGGTCTGCTGGTCGTCACCGACCACCACCGCCTTCGCGCCCAGCGCCAGCACCCCGACCGAGAGCAGGTCGCACTGGCTGGACTCGTCCACGATGACCACGTCGAACGGCTCCGTGACCAGCGGGTCGAAGTTCTCGATCACCCGGTGAACCGGCATGATCCAGACCGGCACCGCGCCCATCGCGCTCGGCATGAACCGGCGCGCCTCGCTCTCCCAGTGCGGTGCGTACTTGCCCGTGCCCTTGCCGCGTTTTCCCAGGGCCCGCAACCACGAGGCCAGGGCCCGCCGGTTCAGGTCACGCAGGTTGCGCTTGAGGCCGAGCCCCGCGCCCCGCCGGGCCCGCTGAAGCACCAGAGCCTGCTCACGCTGCTGCAACGTGATCACCTGCGCCTGCAGATGGGCCAGGTCGCCGGCCCGCAGCAAGGCGTCGAGCCAGGTCGCGGTGATGCGCCAGTGCCAGACCGCCGCTGTCTGCGAGGCGAGCCCGACCACCTCCGGATCGGCGCTGGTGCCCACGATCGCCGCCGCCCAGCCCGGCGCCACGACTGCCAGCCGATCGGCCAGTTCACGCTGCCGCACCGCAATCGGTTCCAGCCCGGCCAGCCGTGACACCTCGTCGAGCGTGACCCCCCAGCTGCCCCAGTCGCGCTGATCCAGGGCTGTGCGCAGGGTGTTCCAGAGCGGCGACGCAGCCGGAGCTTCCGTGCCCCGGCGCAGTTCCGAAGCCAGTGTCTCCAGCTCGGCCGTCACCTTGCGCTCGTGCGGCCGGGCCCCGGCCGCGGCCAGCAACCGGCCCAGCGCCTGCAGATCTGCCGACGTCAGCGCGGCCCCCACCTGCGGCACCACCGGGCGCAACCGGTCGAGCAGGGCAGGCAACTCGGAGGTCTCCCACGCCAGTGCCTGCGTCAGCTGCTCGGCGAGAATGGTCGAATGATGGACGAAGTCGTGGTCGTCCGGGGGAGTCTCCACCGGTGCCTGCTGCGCCAGCTGGGCGAGCATGCGACGGGTCGCGGCGCGCTCGTCGGTCAGCTCCAGCTGGGTCAGGGCCAGCTCGGTGTCTTCCGGCGTGCGCAGGGCCCGCCCGTCGATCCGGGCCTGCCCGTGCAACTCCTTCAGGTCACCCCCGCCGAACCGTGGAAGTCCCTTGCCCGCAGCAAATCTCTGCCCCAGTTCATGCAGCAGACGGCGCTGCTCGTGGGTGTCGCCCGTCGGTAGCTGGATCTCGTGACCGAACAGCCCACGCTGCAACTGCGCAGCCGTACCGGTGCGCCGGCGCAGTTGCTCGGCCCGACCGGCCCAGGTCTGCGCGGTCTCGGCCGAATGCCGAACATCGGCGCGGATCTTCACCAGCCACGGACTTTCCAACGCACTCAGCCGCGCAGTTGATGCGTCTACCATTGACCGCAACTGCACCAACTGCTCAGGTGCCACGCGATCGAGAGCCTCCACGTCGACCCCCGACTGCTCCAGATCGGCCACGTCTTGCCGCAGCTGGTCGAGACGGCTGGTCAGCGACACGAGCTGGGCGGGCGTGGGCAGATCACCGCGCGGCCGGGCCGTGCGCAGCGCATGGGAGTCGGTGGGCGTGAGCCGCTCGCTCAGGTCGAAGAGCCGGGCCAGATCGGCCGGCGACAACGGGGAGAGCGCGTCGACGGGCAGCTCGTCGGGAATCAGGCCCAGCTCGGGCTCGTGCTCGGTGAGCCAGCGCGCCACCTCGGGCGCCTTCGCCGGCCCCGACGGCAGCTCCCACTCGGCATCTTCGGTGCTCAGCGCCTCCAGCACCGCCAGCTCGATACCCCGCAGCTGCTCACGCACCCGGTCGAGCTCGGCCTCCAGCCGGACGATCGCCGCCGCCTCGAAATCCACATCGATCTGCGAGGCAATGTCTTGCACCGCCTGCGCCGAACCCCGCAACTGCTCCATCGACTCGCTCGACGAGCCCAGCACCGCGATCGACAGATCACGCAGCTCTTCGGGAATCTTGTCGCGCAGCACCGTCAGCGCCTGCTCGTTCTGCGCCGTCACCAGCACCCGTTTGCCATGCGCCAAAAGATGACTCACCAGGTTGGCAATGGTGTGACTCTTACCGGTGCCGGGCGGCCCCTGCACCGTGACACCGCGTTCACGGGCCAGTTGCCGGGCGATGCGCTCCTGCTCGGCATTGGCCGGCAAGGGCATGAGCAGGCGCTCGCCGATCGGGCGCCAGGTCTCGTCGTCGGGCGACTGGCCCAGTTCGGCCTGCGCCGACTGCAGCTCCTCGTTGTCGGCCACCACGGCGGCCAGGGCCTGGGGCAGCACCGAGTCGTCGCGCAGCCGTTCGGCCAGTTGCAGGTAGAACCGTTCGTGTCGGGTGGGACGCCGGCGCAGGAACAGCACCCAGGTATCGGTGACGACGGGAACCGTCGTGGGATCGGCGATCCCGGGTCCATCGGTCGTCGAAGCGTCTAGAGGCAGCGGCGCCAGCAAGCTCTCGTGCAGCTGACCGCGAGTTGCCGGGTCCCAGACATCGAGCGGCTCGGCGGCCACCTGCTGGCCGAGCTTGTTCAGCTCGCCGAGCACGGGCAGATCGAGCCCTTCCAGCGGGGAGAGCTGCAGTTCAGGCGGACCGTCGGGCAACACCCGCAGCGCGCCGGTGGCGGCGTCGAGCTCGATCAGGGCGCCGGTCAGCAGCAGCGGATGCCGGATCTTCTCACCCTGCACGTCCCACGACAGCACGCAGTGGCCCCACACCAGTTCGTGGGTGGTCCGGGCGCGTTCGGCCTCGAGCTGCAGAGTGAAGAGCCGCTCGTACAGCTCACGGGCCTGACGGGTGATCGCCGTGGTCTCGGCCCAGGGGTGCCAGATGTTCTCGAGCCAGGCGTGCGCCTCGGGCGGGGCCTCCGGGCCCAGATGGGGGACGTCGGTCACGGCACGGGTGTTCGGCTCGCCGATGGGGGTGGGCGAGCCGGGCAGATCGGTACGGCTGTTGCCGACATAGCGGATCAGATGCGCCGGTGGGACGGGCGGTTCGGCCGGCTGGGGCACCTTGCGCACCTCGAGCCAGCCGGCGCGGTGCTCGGCCGGGCCCAGCCGCACCAGGGGGTGCCGCGGAATGTCCGAAGGAAGAAGGGGCGCCGGGCCGTCGTGCTGGTACACGTCACGCACCGGTCGCACGGTCAGTTCACGCGCAGCCGCGGCCAGGAATGTGAGCAGCCGTCGGGTGCGGTCGAGGACCACCTCGCTCCGCTCGCCCACCTGGCTCCCTAGGTCTGTGTGCCAACCTGCATTGTGACAAGCCCGGGGGCTGTCAGGAACTCGACCGGCCGTCTTCGAGCAGATCATCGATGCCCTCGCGCAGGGTGGCGCGCGCGGATTCCGGGTCGTGCAGGTACCCGGACACCATCGCACCGTCACGCAAGAGCATGAACCGGCGCCCGGCCCGGTCGGGCGCATCGTGACCGGCCCGGCGGAACGCCTCGGTGGCAGCCCCCAGCATCCACGACCGGTGCTCCTCGATCGCCACGCGCACGGGACTGGTCTGGTCGGGGTACTCGGCCGCGGCGTTGATGAACGCGCAACCGCGGAACCCCGGTTGGCAGATCTGCTCGGCGTGCTCGTCGATCAGGGCCTCGAGCAGAGATTCCGGCTCGACGCCATCGACATGAGATCGGATGGCATCGTCCACCGAGTGGATGTAATTGACCACCAGATCTTCCTTGCCGGGGAAATGCCGGTAGAAGGTCGAACGGGTGACCTCAGCTTCGTTGAGGATGCGGTCGACACCAACCTCATGGATGCCTTCGGTGTAGAAGAGCGCCGAGGCGGTCCGCAGCAGGCGCTCGCGTGCCTTAGAGGGTCTGACGGAATCCGTCTCGGTCGTTGCCATCACACCAGTCTATCGGACCGACCGTTCCGTCTTGACAGACAGGAGGGCTCCGCGAGAGAGTTCAACACGACAGAACGATCGGTCCGATTTCTTGGAGGCACCTGTCATGGCCGCTGTGTACACCGCTGTTGCTACCGCTACTGGTGACGGGCGTGGCGGGCACACCACGTCGAGCGACGGGGTCATCAACCTCGACCTGGCCGTGCCGAAGGAGATGGGCGGCCCGGGTGGTGAGAAGACCAACCCCGAGCAGCTCTTCGCGGCCGGCTACGCAGCCTGCTTCCACGGCGCCGCTCGCCTGGTCGCCGGCAAGCAGAAGGCCGACACCACCGGTTCCTCGGTGACGGCCGAGGTCGGCATCGGCTCCAACGGCCAGGGCGGCTTCGCCCTCGAGGTCACCCTGAAGGTCAACTTCCCGGCGCTGGACCAGGCCACGGCCGAGGCCATCGTCGAGACCGCCCACCAGGTGTGCCCGTACTCCAACGCCACGCGCAACAACATTCCGGTCGAGCTCGTGGTCACCACGAACCCTGCCTGACCGGTCCTGAAGCTCCGGGCGATCCCGCTCAGTCGATATGACGGCGGGGCGCCCGGCTCCAGTTTGCTTGCACCTCAATGGTGAGGGGATCCATGGTGGGCGCTTCACCTGTCGCCTCCCGGGTCAGTCCTGCGGGCGCACGACCATCACGACGTTCCCCAGTTTTCGTCCGCTGTCCACGTACCGGTGGGCCTCGACGATCTCGTCCAGCGCATAGCTGCGGTCAACGAGAGGCCGGAACGTTCCGTCCTGCATCAGGTTCCGCAGATGGGCTGCAGTGTCGGCATCGGCGTGCGGAATCGGGAAGCGCACTTCACGGCCACCCAGCAGACGCCGCAGTGGACCCTTGAGCCAAGGGGTGACAAGCGCCAGCGCGACATTCTGTGAGCCCCGCCCCAGATCGGCCGAGATGTAGACACCGTTTTCCCGGAGAAGCCGGCGGCAGCGTCCGAACGAGCTCTTGCCGACGGTGTCGAGCACGGCGTAGTAGCGGCCGTCGAGGTGGGTATCGAGGCCTGGCACGCGGATAGCTGGGCGGCCGGGGGCCGGTGATGCCCGGTCGAAGTCTGCTCGGCCGATGACCTCGTCAGCGCCGAGATCTCTTAACAGAGACAAATTCTCCTCGTCACACACCGCCGTCACCTGTGCGCCCAGGCCGTGGAGCAACTGCACGGCAGCTGAACCGATGGCCCCGGTCGCGCCGTACACGAGCACAGGGTGGCCGGCCTCGATCCTCGCCCCGCGGATCATCGTGAGTGCGTAGTGCGAACCCTCCGATCCAGGAACGGCCTGTTCGTAGCTCAGATTCGTGGGCATCAGGGCGATCGGGCCGTTCTCCTTCACCGTCAGGTACTCGGCGTGGGCCCCGAAGTCGCTGCCCTGGAAACCGAACACCTGGTCGCCGGGACGCCAACGCGTGACGTCGTCCGCGATCGACTCCACCTCGCCCGCGTACTCGCAGCCCAGGACCCGCAGCCGGGGCCGGACCGGGCCGGTGACGAGGCGCCAGAGCCAGGGCCGGCCCTGGCGCAGGGCGCAGTCCGTCCGATTGACCGTCGTGGCGTAAACCCTGATCACGATTTCGCCGGGTGCTGCGGTGGGGCGGTCGATCGCGGTGATCGAGACCACCTCGGGCGGTCCGTACCGGCTGCGGACCGCGGCCTTCATGCGTCGCTCGTCTGGCTCATGACGGGATCGAACCAGGAAGGGCGGCACGGTGGGGGATCAGCTCCCGGCTGCGTGGCTGATCGCGCACTTGCGTCGCCCCAGAAATTTTTCGGCCCGTCCAGTTAACCGGATCCGCTCCAGGATTTGAGCAATCCCTGGGGCTGCGCCGCGCTCTTCCCCGGCTTTTGCGCTGCGACCGGCACCTCTCGTTAGATAACGATATGACAACGCCTTAACCGGCAATCGTGCTAAACCTGCTGGTCATGTCCCTGACACGTCACAAGAGGTTCCGGCCGATCTGGATTGCCGGCGTCACCGCCGTCGTCGTCGGTGGCAGCGGCGCCGCCTGGGCCTGCAACGGGCTCATCGGTGGTCAGTCCGACCCGCCACGTTCGGAAATCACCACCAGTTTCACCTCGCTCGGCCAGCCGCAGAGCGACACCCGCACCGACTCCGAGGCGAAGGCCGCCCAGGCCGAGGCCACCAAGAAGCACCGGCCCGGCCACTCCGGCCACGGGAAGCCGACCGCGACGTCGTCCCCTGATGACACCACGACGACGGAACCGACTGACCCGACCGCGACGACCGGCCCGACCGCGCCCGGCGAGACGACGACACCTGGCGAGACGACCGCGCCGGGCGAGACGATCACCACCGACCCGACGGATCCCACCGCGACCACGGAGCCCTCCGACCCGGATGAGACCGCCGAGCCGACCCAGCCGACCGAGCCGACCGAGCCGGACGAGACCACGACGTCCCCGGCCGACCCGACCACCGAACCGTCGGAACCTGACCCCACCGCGACCGACCCCACCGAGACGACCGACCCCGACGAGACGACCACGACGTCCCCTGATGGCAACGCAGAGGCGAGTGGCGACACCACTCTCGCCAACGACGTCATCAAGCTCGTGAACCAGGAGCGTGCGGCCGCCGGCTGCGATGTGGAACTGAAGCAGAACGCCGCGCTCACCCAGGCCGCGCTCGACCACTCGGAGCTGATGAGTAGCAAGAGCAGCCTGTCGCACCAGATCACCGGTGAGGCGGGTGTCGGTGAGCGGATCACCGCGGCCGGCTACGTCTGGCGCTCGTTCGGCGAGAACATCGCCTACAACAGCGGTTCCGGCGCGGCCACGGCCGTCATGAAGATGTGGATGAACAGCGCCGGGCACAAGGCCAACATCCTCAACTGCAGTTTCCAGGACATTGGTGTCGCCGCCGTGACGGCTTCCAACGGCACCATCTGGTGGACGCAGGACTTCGCCTACCAGGCCGCCTGAGCCGGCCTGACTCCGTCTGACCCGCCGGATCCCGCCTGGTTCAGCCTGGTTCAGCCTGGCCAGGACGATCCAGGCCCGGGATCGCGTTCGTCCCGGTCTGTCCGACCTCGGATGTCAGACAGACCGGGGCTTGCGTTCCTTGACGTTCGTGTAGCGCGTGGTCTCGGTGGTCCAGGCCAGCGCCTCCAGGTAGGCCTCGGCCATGGTCTGCAGCGGCACCGGACCACGCCGGGCCCCCACGAGATCCTTGTGCTCGTAGGCCCGCACCGACGCCAGCACCCGGCGCAGGGGATTCTTCGCGTCGCCGGTGAGTGCCGCGATGAGTTCCGGGGTCAGCATCGGCATCCGTTCCAGCAGGTCGGACGAGGGCAGGCCCAGTCCTTCGGCGATACCGTCGAGCAGGCCGGCCGTGAAGGCGGTGTCCGGGGCGTTGACGTGGCCCAGCTCGGCCACCCGCTCGCAGGTGCGGGCCCGGGTCAGCGCCACGACCATCGCGGTCTGGCTGGCCTGGTCGGGGGCCAGCGCGATCAGGATCAGCCAGGCCCGCAGCCGGCTCAGGCCGACCATCACCAGGGCATCGCGGATCGAGGAGACCTTGCGGGTGGAACCGGCCGCGGCGGAGTTCGCGATCCGCAACAGCCGATAGACCATGGCGGGGTCACGCCGGACGGCCCGTTCGATCTCCTCGGTGGTGGCGCTCGGGTCACTCAGCCGGCCGATCAGTTGCAGAGCCAGTTGCTGACCGGGGGAGAGCGTCTCGATCGACATCGTCTCCGGCCGGCCCAGGTAGTAGCCCTGGAACAGCTCGAAGCCCTCGGCGAGACAGCGCTCGTGCATCTGCGCGTCCTCGACCTTCTCGGCCAGGAGCCGGACGTTGTGCGGCCGGCACTTCTCCACCGTGAAGAGCACTTCGTCCCAGGTCATCGCCAGGACATCGATCTTGACGATGTCGGCCACCGCGAGCAGCGGCTCGGCCTCCTCGCTCCAGACGAAGTCGTCCAGGGCCAGACGGTAGCCCTGGGTCGCGAGCTTGAGCGCGCCGATCACGACCTCACGGTCGATGTGGATGGTTTCCACGATCTCCAGCACGGCGGCCTCGGGGGCGAACGGCAGGGGCAGATCGCCGACCAGGAAGCTCCGGGTCAGATTGATGAATCCGGGCTTGCCACCGAGCAGCTCGTCCGCCCCGAATTCGGCGAAGGCGGCCAGGATCGTCTGGGTGGTGGCCCGGTCGGTGTCCAGATCCGCGAAGGTTGCCCCGGCCGTGCTGCGAAAGAGCAGCTCATAACCGTAGAGGTGGCCGTTGGCGTCGTTGATCGCCTGGCGGGCCACATGCACGATCGCTCCGTTTCCGGAGGCCGGGGCTACGGCCGTCCAGATTGCTGCTCGACCGCTGGGCTTGCGGCTCCGTCGCTTCCTATCGGCCGGGGGCGGGGAACAGTTGAGCCCTGGCTGCCCCGATCGGGCCATCCTCACCACCACTGCGTATCCGTAGTTCCCCCCTACGGCCGAACCGGAAGATGCGTAGAGCCTTTCGTGGCCACTCTCTGCCTCTTCCGGAATGGTCCGTGGGGTGCGGGCACACCCCACGGACCGTGGTCCGGGGAGGATCGCCTGATCACGAACCAAGGAATGGGGGCAACCGGCGAACGTTCTCTAGACGCCCCAGTCGGGCCGCAGCGGCATGGTCGAGCGACCCCGCTCGTCCGGCTTCACGGCGAGCACCTGGTGCAGCTCGATCTGGCGCTTGTCGAAGCCCAGGCTGGAACCAGCCAGGTAGAGGCCCCAGATCTTGGCCGTCGCCTCGCCCACCTCGGCGACCGCGGCGTCCCAGTTCGCGACCAGGTTCTCGCACCAGGCCGCGCAGGTGCGCGCGTAGTGCTCGCGCAGGTTCTCCTCGTGCCGCATCTCCAGGCCGGAGTTCTGCAGTGCGACGATCAGGCCGCCGGCGCCGGTCAGCTCGCCGTCCGGGAAGATGTAGCGGTCGATGAAGCCACCACGGACGCGGGGCACGTGGACGTTGTCGGGCCGGGTGATGCTGTGGTTCAGCAACCGGCCGCCCGGTCGCAACTTGCTGCTCAGGAACTCGAAATAGGCCGGGTAGTTGCCCACCCCGATGTGCTCGGTGAGGCCGATCGAGCTGATCGCGTCGAAGTCGCCCTCGATCACGTCGCGGTAGTCGCTGAACCGCACCTCGGCCAGGTCTTCCAGTCCCTGCCGCTTGATCTCCTGCTGCGCCCAGTCGGCCTGCTCGGCGGAGAGGGTCACCCCCAGCACCTGCACGCCGTAGTGCTTGGCCGCGTGACGCACCATGCCGCCCCAGCCGCAGCCGACGTCCAGCAGACGCATGCCCGGCTTCAGGCCGAGCTTGCGGGCGACCAGGTCGTACTTGTTGTACTGGGCCTCTTCAAGCGTTGCGTTCTCGTGCGGGTAGCAGGCGCACGTGTACGTCATCGACTCGCCGAGCAGCATCTCGTAGAAAGTGTTGGAGACGTCGTAGTGGTGGTGGATGGCCTCGGCGTCGCGGTGCTTGGAGTGACGCAATCCCTCCAGGGCGCGGCGCCAGTCCGGCAGAGCTTCCTGCGGCGGGGGCGGTGGCGGGACGAGCCGCTTCATGCCCAGGCTGCGAGCGATCCGCAGAGCGGTGCGGACGTCGGGTCGCCGCCAGTGGAGCCGATCCATGGCAGCTAACAGAGGGTAAGGATTTCCCGGGTGAATACCGGTGATCTGAGCGTCACCGGTAATGTACGCCCGGGCCATGCCGAGCGAGCCCGGGGCAGTGGCCAGGTAGGCCACAGCGCGTGGAGTGTTGATCGAGACGGTGATCTCGGCGTCGGCCGGACCGGTCGCACTTCCGTCGTAAGCGACGAAGCGCACTGGTGAGGGCTCCATCAGGAGCACGTCGAAGATGTCCGCCAGAAGAAGGGGCTGGGCGTCGTCGTCCATTCGGCCCAGGATCGGTAAGAAGCTCAACTGGATCTCCTCGTGACTAATCTCCCGCGACGATCGCATCGTAAGTCGTCCTAACGATCATGGCGAGACGGAGCTCGAATCACTTTTAGTTACATCGAGCCCTCTTAGATTGAGGTACTAGTTGCCTCAAGCACAAGTAGTAATGATCCCGCATGCAACTACTTTGCCCGTTTTATGCACCCGCTGTGATGTGAATGTGCTGAGCGTCGCGGACGGGTATTACGCCTCTAGTGCCGTCCGACAACCTTTGCGTAAAGGTCGAGCAGCCTTGCGTCACCGTCGTACCGCTGCTTGAGAGCGGGGTAGTTCTCGCCGCCGTAGGCCGCCCAGAAAGTTGCCTCGTCGTAGAAGGCGTCTGAGTACAGCGACTTGTGGCCGTCGAACTCGGCCACCGCGGACTCGATCTCGCGGTTCTTGTCACCGTCGGCCCGGCCCGGCTCGATCGCCACAGTGCCCCAGAAACCGGCGTTGACGTAGGTCTCGCCGGCCCGGAGCGGGTAGAGCGTCCAAGGCTGCGAACCTGGTTCGGGGGTGCCGGCCGGTCCGGACTCCCGCAGGCGCAGCGGGCACAGCCACACCGGGGTCATCGGAACGTGATCGAGGTACCAGCGCAGGAAGTCCGCCGTGCGGGTCACGGGGAGCTCAACGTCCTGGATCACCCGTTCACGGGCAGGCTTACCCCGCCACTGGTCCAGTTTGGCGACAAAACCGTACTTCGTCTCCAGTCCGACCAGGTGGTGGAAGACGTCGCTGCGCCGGTACTTCGCCGGCCAGTACTTGCGCACCTTCGGGTTCTGCGCGCCGAATGCCGCCGAGCACCAGAACCAGTCGCTGTCCCAGCGCCACAGGTAGTCATGGATCGTCAGCTTGTCGGTCGAGCGGTACTGGATCGAGCGGTAGAAGGTGTGCTGGCCGGTGTAGTCGCTGAGGTCGCTCAGGTCGTCGGTCCAGGTGCCCAGCGTGAGGTAAGCCTCGGTGGCCGAGAAGACCACGCCGTCGAGAAAGTCGACCTCGGTGCCTTCCCACTCCCGCGAGGTGCTGACCGTTCCGATGGCCGCCGCGAGTTCGTCCAGGTCACCGAAACGCACGTGGCGCAGGGCCACGGCCGGCTTCACCGGCTCCAGCTCGATGCGCAGCCGGGTGGCGTAGCCGAGCGTGCCGTAGGAGTTGGGGAAACCGAAGTAGAGGTCGGAGTACTCACCCTCGGGCCGGGCCGTGACCAGACTGCCGTCGCCGGTGAGGATGTCCAGCTCCACCACCGCCTCGTGCGGCAGGCCGTTGCGGAACGAGGCCGACTCGATGCCCAGCCCGGTCACCGCCCCGCCCAGGGTGATCGTCTTCAGCTGAGGCACGACCGTGGGCATCAGGCCGTACGGCAACGTGGCCGCCACCAGCGTCTCGTAGGTGCACATCGCCTGGACGTCGGCGGTGCGCGCCGTGGTGTCGATGGAGATGACGCCGTCCAGACCCGACACGTCCAGACCCGTGGTGGTGCCCACGGCCCGGTCGCGGAACAGGTTGGACGTGCGCTTGGCCAGCCGCACGCGCTGCCCGGCCGGGATCGCCCGGTACGAGGCCAGCAGTTTGTCCACCGCGATCCGGTGCGCCTGCGCGCCCCGGACCAGGGAGATCACCGGAGCAACGGTGGAGGTGGACAGGATGGGAGTGACCGTGGTCTGGATCGACGTCATCTTCAGCCTGGTTCTCGCTAGTTCTTCAAAGGACCTCGGACACCAGGTCCTTCGCGGCCTGCTGCACCTGAGCGAGGTGCTCGGGGCCTCGGTAGGACTCGGCGTAGATCTTGTACACGTCCTCGGTACCGGAGGGACGCGCGGCGAACCAGGCGCTCTCGGTGGTGACCTTGAGGCCGCCGATCGCCGCGCCATTGCCCGGCGCCGCGGTGAGCGTCGCCGTGATCGGTTCGCCGGCCAGCTCGGTGGCGGTGACCTGCTCCGGCGACAACTTGGCCAGAACGGCTTTCTGTTCCCGGCTCGCGGGGGCGTCGATGCGCGCGTACACCGGGTCGCCGTGCTTCTCCACCAGCTCGGCGTACAGCTGGCTCGGCGTCTTGCCCGTCTTCACGGTGATCTCGCTGGCCAGCAGGGCGAGCAGAATGCCGTCCTTGTCGGTGGTCCAGGCGGTGCCGTCCTTGCGCAGGAACGACGCGCCCGCCGACTCCTCGCCGCCGAACCCGACAGACCCGTCGAGCAGGCCCGGCACGAACCACTTGAAGCCGACCGGCACCTCGACGAGCTTGCGGCCCAGGTCAGCGGCGACCCGGTCGATCATCGACGACGACACCAGCGTCTTGCCGATGCCGGCGTCTGCCGACCACCCCGTGCGCGACGCGAACAGGTAGTTGATCGCCACCGCGAGGTAGTGGTTCGGGTTCATCAGGCCGCCGTCCGGCGTGACGATGCCGTGCCGGTCGGAGTCCGCGTCGTTGCCCGTGGCCAGGTCGTACTGATCCTTCGCCCCGATCAGCGAGGCCATCGCCGACGGTGACGAGCAGTCCATCCGGATCTTGCCGTCCCAGTCCAGCGTCATGAACCGGAAGGTGGAGTCGACCAGCGGGTTCACCACGTCGAGGTTGAGCCCGTGCCGTTGCGCGATCTCGCCCCAGTAGGCCACCGCCGCACCGCCCAGCGGGTCGGCGCCGATGTGCAGCCCGTGCTCGCGGACCGCGTCCAGGTCGAGGATGTTCGGCAGGTCGTCGACGTAGGTGCCGAGGAAGTCGTAGGTGCCGGTGGTCTCTGCCTTCACCGCCCGGTCGAACGGAATGCGCTTCACCCCGGACAATTTCGCTACCAGCAGCGCATTGGCGCGGTTCGCGATCCATCCGGTGGCGTCGGTGTCGGCGGGGCCGCCGTGCGGCGGGTTGTACTTGAAACCACCGTCGGCGGGCGGGTTGTGGGAGGGCGTGACGACGATGCCGTCGGCCCGGCCGGAGTCGTCGGTGGCCCGGCCCCGATTGTAGGTGAGGATCGCGTGCGACACCGCCGGGGTGGGCGTGTATCCGTTGCGGTCGTCGATGAGCGTGCGGACGCCGTTGGCAGCCAGCACCTCCAGCGCGCTCGCCCAGGCGGGCTCGGAGAGGGCGTGGGTGTCGCGGCCGATGAACAGGGGCCCGGCAATGTTCTGCCCGGCGCGATAATCGCAGATGGCCTGTGTGGTGGCCAGGATGTGCGATTCGTTGAACGAGCCGCTCAGACTGCTGCCGCGGTGCCCGGAGGTGCCGAAGGAGACCTTCTGCCCGGCCTCGGACGGGTCGGGCTGAATGGTGTAGTAGCTGGTCACGACGTGTGCGACGTCGATCAGATCTTCCGGCTGAGCCGGCGATCCGGCCCGGTCGTGTGGCATGACTCCTCCTGACAGCGCGGGACGCATTTCCCCGCCCGTGAGGCTAGTCGATGACCAGTCGCCGGAACCGCCCACCCACCGCTAAGTCCCTCGTGATCATGCAAAACCTCCCCAGAGTTCTAGAACTCTTAGCGCTGCAGTTCTAGAACTCCGGGGAGGTTTTGCATGATCACGGCAGGGTTTTGGGGGGTCAGTCGTTCGGCGTGTTCGCCGTGTTGGTGTCGTTCGGGGTGTTGACGTCATTGGCCGAGTCCACGTCGTTCGGGGTGTTGTCGACGTCGTTCGGGGTGTCGGCCGTGTTCGAGGTGTTCGACGTGTCGACGTCGTTGGGGGTGTTCGGGGTGTTGTCCTGGTCGTTCGGGGTGTCGGCCGTGTTGCTGGTGTTGGCCGTGTCGAGAGCGTCGACATCCTGGCCCGAGGACGTGGCGCTGGGGTCGGCCGTGGCCGACGGGGTTGCGCCGGCGGTCACCTGGGCACGGTCCTTCAGGTCGGGGGTGCTCTCGGCCATTGCGGCGCCGGCGGTGGCGGCGCTCACGCCCAGCACGGCCGCGGTTCCGACGATGACCCAGTTCTTCCGGACCTTCATGATGTTTTCCTCCGCTGCTCTCGGATGTCCTTGTGAGAACTACTTTCCCGAGCGAAGGTGAGGCCTTCAGGAGAGCCGGATGAAAGGACTCTCATGCTTCAGGGGCGGTCCTGGAGGAGGTCTTCCATCCGGTCGAGCAGGCGGGTGGTGGCGGTCTGCCATTCCGGGCGCTGCACCCGGTGCGGGCCGGTGGCCAGGCTCATCAGCACGCCGGCGGTGCGCAGCCGGAGCTGGTCGGCGTCGACCCGCTGCTCGAAGACCGGCCTCCAGAGCCGGGACATGGCGTACGAGCGGTCGGCATGGCGGGGAGAGCTCAGGGCCAGGGCCTCGCAGTGGGCGAGGGCGGTGGCCAGATCGTCGGCGCGGCAGCCGGGCCCGACCGTGTCCACGTCGAGAAGGCCGACGATACGGCCCCCGTGATCGACTGTCAGCTGGGCCTCGTAGAAGTCACCGTGCGTCGGATCAGAGCCCAGGCCGGTGTCTTTCAGGCCTTCGGCGACGATGCCGGCGAGCTGCCGGGCCCGCTCGGCCTCGGTGGGCAGGGCGTGGCTGATCAGTTCGGCGTACTGCGGGGCTCGACGGCTCCACGGCCGCCGCCGGTTGAGGCCGAGCACCGCCGAGGGCAGTCGGTCCAGGACCGACAACACGTTGTTCGCGTCGGGCAGGCCGGCCCCGGCAGACATCAGACGGCGGCGTAGCGGGGTACCGGGCAGGTTCTCCAGCACCAGCAGTCCGTCATCGGTCCAGCCCAGGCTGTGGGGTACGGGAACTCCGGCCTTGTAGAGCATTTCGTGACGCCGGTGCAAGGCCTCGACGTCGCCGGGCGGCAGCACCTTGGCGTAGATCACCCCGCCCGCCGCACTGATCCGGATCACCGCACGGCGTTTCGGGCGGTAGGAGACCAGATCGGTGCGCAGGTCGCCCGGATCGATCCCGAACGAGCGCAGCAGTTCGGTCAGGGCGGGGACCTGCATCGCCGTGGTCAGGCCGGGTAGGCCCGGATCGTCGGGAAGACGCCAGACACAGACCCGATTCTCACCGTCCGAGAGGGTGAGAGCTCCCGGCACCTGGGGCGGTTCGTCGTCCGGTGCGAGAGAAGACGCGCCGAGCACGTCGTCCGTACGCCCCGACGGCCACTGGACCGTCGCCTGGTAGGCGACCGTGGTGACCGCACCCCGATGATCGACCTGGGTGACCCGCCAGTCTTCCAGGTGCCCGCCCGCGGTGGAGAGCGCCGCTTCCAGCAACTCGCCCGCGTCCGGTCCGGTCAGCATGTCCAGTGCCATGGTCAGGCCACCTCGACGAGTCGGTATCCCATACCTCGGACGGTTTCGAACCACTGCACGCCGAGCTTCTTGCGCAGGTAACGCACGTAGACGTCGACCACGTTCGAGCCCGGGTCGAAGTCGTAACCCCATACGTGACTGAGCAGCTGTTCCCGGCTGAGTACTTGTCCAGGATGTCGGACAAAGGTCTCGGCCAGAGCGAACTCACGTGCGGACAATTCAACTGTCCTACCCTCGACCGCGGCCCGGCGGCTGCGCAGGTCGAGCGCCAGCGCGCCGTGCGTGAGCACCGTGAGCTCGGGCTCGCGCGGGTCCTCCCGCAGGCGCAACCGGATGCGGGCGAGCAGTTCCTCGAACCGGAACGGCTTGGACATGTAGTCGTCCGCCCCTCCCTCCAGACCCGCCACCGTGTCGGTGATCGACTGGCGCGCGGTCAGAATGATCACCGGCAGCGTGCTCCGGTCGGTCCGCAGACGCTTGAGCACCTCGAACCCGTCCAGACCGGGCAGGCCGATGTCCAGCACCAGCAGGTCGAACTCGCCACTGCTCGCATAGTCCAGCGCGCTGACGCCGTCGTCGACCACCGTCGGGGTGAAACCGGCGGCGCGCAGGCCTTTTGAGACGAAAGAGGCGATGCGCGCCTCGTCCTCCGCCACCAGGATCCGGTTCACGGCACCTCCTGTACGAGGGGAATGGTCTGGGCGGACGCCGGAACCGGCGCCCGGGGGACGGTCAGGGTGAACACCGCGCCGGGTTCACCCGGCGGCGAGGTCAGCGCCACCGAGCCGTCGTGGGCCGCGGCGATGGCGCCGACGATGGACAGGCCCAGTCCGGAGCCCTCCATCCGGCGGGCGTCGCCACCGCGACCGAACCGCTCGAAGATGCGTTCCGCGTCCTTGATCGAAACTCCGGGCCCACCGTCCCGCACCCACAGATGCACCGTCCGGCCCTCGGCCCGGCTGCCGAAGGCGATCACCTGACCGGGGGCCGTGTACTTCACCGCATTGTGGGCCAGCTGGAGCAGCCCCTGGGTGATGCGCTGCGGGTCGGCGTCGATCCAGGCCGGCGTCTGCTCGTCCAGCCGCCATTCGCGATCGGCCAGCCCCACGGCCTTCTCCAGCACATCGGTCATCAACTCGTCCACGGCGACCGGTTCCCGGTGGACGAAGTCGGGGCGCTTCGTCTGGGCCAGCAGGATCAGGTCCTGCACCAGCCGGGCCATCCGGTCGAGCTCGTCCAGCACCAGCGCGCGGGTCTCCTCGACGTCGCCCGGATCGTGCGCGGCCATCAGTTCCAGGTGCCCGCGAATGATCGTGATCGGCGTCTTCAGCTCGTGCCCGGCGTCGTCCAGGAACTCCTGCTGGGTCCGGAACGCGTGCTCCAGACGGTCGAGCATGCGGTTGAACGTCACCGCGATCTCGCTGATGTCGTCCGTGCCGGTGACCTCGATGCGCTCGGTGAGGTCGTTGTGCGAGATCCGCTCGGCGGTGGCGCGCAACTGACGCAGAGGCCGCAGCAACCGCCCGGCGACCAGCCAGCCCGCCACCCCGACCACGATCAGCGAGACCAGTGACACCACGGCGAAACGCTGCGCCATCTGGGTGACCTCCTGGCGGTTGCGCTCCAGCGACTGGGCGATCACGTAGCTGCCCACCGTGTTCTCGCCACCCACCGATACCTGCACCGCCGCATAACGGATCCGGCCGGCCCGGGTGTCGATCTCCCGCAGTCGCACCGGCGCGTCCACCGGCAGGGCCGCCACGGCGGCCACCAGCTCCGGCTCCTCCTCCAGGTTCACGAAGCGCTCGCTGGAGGGCACGAATTGAGGACGCCCTCCCACCATGGTCAGGAACGTCTCGTCCCGGTCGGGAGCCTGTTTCTGGAGAGCCGACTGCAGAAGGGCCCCGACCGAGGTGAACGGCTTGCCGGTGGACGGGTCGGTGGGGACGCCGCTGCTGGGCTCGGCAATGTCGCGGAATTCCTGCACCTCGGTGCGCAGCGCCTCGTTCACCCGTTCATTCAGGGAGGCGCGCTGCATGAGCACGATCGTGATACCCGCCCCGAGCATGCCCAGTGCTGTCAGCACGAGCACGGTGGCCAGGATGCGGGTGCGTACCCCGATTCTGGGACGCCAGGCCGACCCGCGTCGCGGGCCGGGAAACAGCGAGGTCACAGCGGTCATCGTCCATCATCGTCGCCGTCGTCCGGGTCGTCGTCGTCCTCGTCAGGTTCGTCGTCGGGCTCGTCCTCGTCGGGCTCGTCGTCGTCCGGTTCGTTCTCCTCGGGTTCGTTCTCGTCGTCATCGTCCGCCACGCTCTGGGGCTCCGCCACCCCTACCTTGTCGGCGTGGTCGTCCCCGTCGTCCGAATCGTCGTCATCCGGGGAGGAGGTGGCCGAGGGCGGGGTGACCGGCGTGACGTTGCCGTTGGCCGGCGTCGGGTCGGCGGAGGCGTCGAGGCTCGCGACCACGGCCGGTCCGAGGTCGGTGTTCCGGTCGGTGTTCCGGTCGGCGGTGTCACCGGAGGCCGAGGTGGCGAACGCGAACACGGCGAGCCCGCCCGCGCCCAGCAGGCCGGCGGGGATGAGCAGATGACGGCGTCCCATAACTGTGAGCTTGGGGGAGTGGAAGTGAGGACAGATGAGAGCGAGATGAGAGAGCTCTCATGTGGCCTGGCCCCGGGCCTGTCCCTGCGACCTGCCACCCACCCGGGTCTTTGGACACCGTCGGCACCCCACCCGGTTGAGGCGCGGATCCGCCTCGGTGCTGCACCCTGATCCGAGGAGTAATTTTATGATCGCCCTCCGCAGTCCTGGCCCAGTGGCCCTCCCCGATGCATGCTGGTCACGTGCCTGAGCTGCCCGAGGTCGAGGCCCTCGCCGGATTCCTACGGGAACGGCTGGTGGGGCGTGCCGTGAACGGTGTGGAGATCGGTGCGATCAGCGCGCTGAAGACCTACGATCCGCCGCCCACGGCGCTGGGTGGGCTCACCGTGACCGCGGTGAACCGGCACGGCAAGTTTCTCGATCTCGACGTCGACGGCCTGCACCTGGTCTTTCACCTGGCCCGGGCCGGCTGGCTGCGCTGGAGCGACACCGCGCCCAAGGCGATGCTGAAGCCCGGCAAGAGCCCGCTGGCCCTGCGGGTGCGATTCACGCCGCATCTCGACGACCCGGACGACGACTCCACGCCTGGTTTCGACCTGAGTGAGGCCGGCACCCGCAAACGGCTGGCCATCTACGTGGTGAGAACTCCGGATGAGGTGCCGGGCATTCACACCCTCGGGCCTGATCCGCTGGACGAGGCCTTCACCCGTGACGTGTTCGCCCAGATCCTCGGTCGCAACCAGCAGATCAAAGGCCTGCTGCGGGACCAGAGCGTGATCGCGGGGGTGGGCAACGCCTACAGCGACGAAGTGCTGCACGCCGCGAAGATGTCCCCCTTCGCCATGGCGGCGAAGCTGAGCGACGAGCAGATCACCTCGTTGTACGAGGCTCTGCAGAACACGCTGCGCACGGCGATCACGGCCGCGGCGGGCAAGCCCGCGAAGGAACTGAAAGATGCCAAGCGCGCGGGCCTGGCCGTGCACGCGCGGACCGGCGAGAAGTGCCCGGTGTGCGGTGACGTGGTGCGCGAGGTGTCGTTCGCCGACTCGTCCTTGCAGTACTGCGCCACCTGCCAGACCGGCGGCAAGATCCTGGCCGACCGCCGGATGTCCCGCCTGCTGAAATAGCGAGAGGCCCCGCTCCGGTCCGGAACGGGGCCTCCCAGCTGGGTCTTACTTCACGGTGACGGCTACCTGGGTGGAGTAGTAGGCGATGGCGCCGTTGACTTCGGCGTCACGCTTACTGGTCACCTTCGTGCCCTCCGGCGAGTCCAGGTCGACCTGGCTCACCAGCTGGTTGCCCGAAGGCGTCTCGTTCAGCTGGGTCAGCAACTCGTCGAGCGAGTTCGGCTCCTTGTACTCGTTGTAGACGCTGCGTCCGTCGGAGACGGTCAGCGTGCCGGTGTAGCCGCTGGTGCCCTCCGGCACGGAGACCGTGAGCGGAACCGTGACGGTGTCGCTGTTGCGGTAGCCGCTGAGGGTGGCACGCACCGGGATGCTGCTGTTGGGCGCGACGTCGGTCACATCCTTCAGCGGGATCCACTTGCCCTTCTCCTTGGTCTGGACACTGCTCACCCGGTACTGCTTGACGGCCGTCGACACCTTGCCGGTGATCTTCACGCCGGTGATGTCGACTTCTTCGTACGGCTGCGAAACCAGCGGGGCCAGAAGGAAGTACAGGCTGTCGGCGGTGGCGTAGCTGATGTCGTAGCTGTCGGAGAAGTAGTCGTCGTGGGTGATCTTGAACTTCTTGCCGTTGGCCCGGGTGCCCTTCACCGTGATCTTCACCTGGGACGAACCCTGCGACTGCACGCCGAGGGCCTTCACCACCGCGGCCTGCAGATGCAGGGCCGCGACGTCGGCAGCCCACGGCTGGTAGACGCCCGTGGTGCTACCGGTGACGGTCTTGCCCTGGTCGTTGACCAGCGAAGTGGTCACCGGGTACTCGTGCTCCGGGGCCTGGCCGAGCGTGCTGCGGATGCCGCTCGTGCCGTCCCAGGTGACCGTGCCGACCGGGCCGCCGGGGTTGCCCACCTTGAACGGGCCCCAGACCGGGTCGGGCTGCACGTAGACGGCCTCGGCCGGGTGCGCGCTGTAGTCCGACGGGCCGACCGAGAGGAACGGGTGGCCGAATGCGACGGCCGTGTCGTCGCAGACGTAGGTGGTGGTGCCCAGGGCGAAGAGCGAGACGTCGCCGTACGAGAAGGCGGCCGCATAGTTCGAGCCGGCGGTGATCTCGCTGGGTGACGACTTCACCCCGGACTTCGCCTTCCCGGCACCCGCCCGGACGGCTGTACCGCTGTCCTTGGTGATGCCCTCCAGGAAGTGCTTGGTGTTCTTCGTGGCCAGACCGGAGGCGCTGATCGGCACGGCCAGACGCTGGAAACCCTTATCGGCCGTGGCCTTCGTGGCCTCACCGGTCTTGGCGATCCGCTCGGCCACCGGGCCCGGCACAGCGATCTTCGGGTTCGCCTGGGTCGCTGCCCTCCGGGCGTTCGAGGGGTCGTTGCGCAGGGCGAGCAGGTCTTCGGCCGGTGTGATGCCCGCGATGTTCGAGGGCGTCACCAGGCCGTACGAGACTGACCCGATCAGCTTGCCGTCCGCGGTGTACACCGGCGACCCGGACATGCCGGCCCAGACACCGCCTGCCCGCTCCAGGGCGGGCGAGTCGAGGTCGGCCATGATCATGTCGATGCCGGGTGCGATGCCGTCGGTCACCCGCCCCAGCACCTTGGCCGTGAATGCGTCTGCCTTGGTGCCCTTCTCGACGGTGTAGCCGGTGCCGCTGACCCCGTCGACCGCCTGGTCGGTGGGCAGTGCCGTCGGGCAGTTGTCCGGCAACGTCGGCGCGGCCGACGACGTTGCGGCCGGAAGCGCTACCAGAAGAGCGGAGACGGCGGCGGTCGTGATGACACCGCAGGCCGCCCGCGAGGTGATGCGAGGAATGGACATGGAGCCCCCACTTGTCCGAGAACTGCCCGGCACCACTGTGCCGGGCAGGCCTGAAGGGCCGCCCGCGCAAGCGCGGTGCTGCAACCCCCCAGTTGCATCGGTAACTCTATGGCCTCAGAAAGTGGCAGGGGAACAATCCTTTCGGTCATGTTTCGATGAAAAAGGGCCCCGTTCCGAAAAGAACGGGGCCCTTCGTCGTCAACTATTCGGTCATTTCACGGTTACCGGCACCAGCTTGAGGTAGGAGCTCACGGCGCCCGGCAGCCTGGTCTTCCGCACGCTGCTCACCAGTGCGCCGGTCGGGCTGTCCAGGTCGATCCGGCTCACCACGGCATCGTTCGAGGGCATGGCGTTGATCTGCTGGATCAGGGCGGTGAGAGACTTCGGTTCCTTGTCCGGCGTGGTGGCGGACAGGCCGTCGGAGAGGGTGAGAGTACCGACATGGCCGCGGCTCTTCGTCGGGACGGCGACGGTGACCGGCACGGTCACGGTCTGGGCGCTGCGGTAGGCGGTGAGCGTGGCCCGCAGGGGGATCGTGCCGCCGGCCGTCACCTTCTGCATGCCCTTCAGTGCCTGCCACGTGCCGTGCCTCTTCACCTCGACCTTGGTGACCCGGTACTGCTTCACCGTGGTCGCGACCGAGCCCGTCACCGTGATGCTGGTGATGTTGACGTCTTCGTAGGACTGCCCGAGCAGTTGCGTCAGCATGTAGTAGATGCTGTCGGCCGCGGGGAAGCTGACGTCGAGAGTGTCGGCGAAGTGGTCACTGTGGCTCAGGGTGAAGGTTTTCCCACCGGCCCGGGTGCCCTTCACAGTGATCTTGACTGCGACCGAGCCCGCCCCCTGCGATCCGTTGGCCTTCACGATCGCACTCTGCAGGTGCAGCGCCGCGATGTCGGCGGCGTAGGGCTGGTACACGCCCACGGTCTGGCCGGTGACGGTCTTCCCGTCTTCGTTCTTCAGCGACGTGGTGATCGGGAACTGGTGCCGGGGTGCCTGCCCGAGCGTGCTGCGCAGGCCGATCGTGCCGTCGCGGGTGACCGTGCCGACCACGCCTCCCGGATTACCCACCTTGAACGGGCCGTTCACCGGATCGGCCTGGACATACACAGCGCTCGCCGGGTGCACGCCGTACTCGGCCCGGCCCGCGTTGAGGAAGGGATGACCGAACGCGACCGCGGTGCCGTTGCAGGCGTAGGTGGTGGTGCCCAGACCGGAGAGGGAGACGTCGCCGTAGGACAGGGCCGCCGCATAGTTCGACCCGGCGAAGATCTCGCTCGGCGACGACGTGGCCTTGACACCGATCGTGGCGCCACCCGCCTGCACAGCCATCCCGCTGGTCTTGCTGATGCTCCTGAGGAATCGGCCGGTGTTCTTCCGGGCCAGGCCGGAAGCACTCACCGGCACCGGAAGGCGTTCGAAACCCTTACTCGCCAGCGCCTTCGACACCTCGCCGGTCTGGGCGAGGCGCGCGGCCCGGAGGCCGGAGACCTTGACCTTCGTGGCGCCGCCGGTTGTAGTGCTCAGTGCCAGCAGGTCTTCCGCGGGGGTGATGCCCGCGATCTTCGACGACGCGGCCAGGCCGTAGGAGACCGAGCCGATCAGCCGGCCGTCGGAGGTGTAGACCGGTGAGCCGGACATGCCCGCCCAGACCCCGCCCGCCCGTTCGAGGGCCGGGGAGTCGACCTCTGCCATGATCATGTCGACGCCGGGGGCGATGCCGCTGGTGACCCGGCCCAGGACCGTGGCCGTGAACGTCTCGGTACCGGTGCCTCGTTCGACCGTGTACCCGGTGCCGGTCACGCCGTCGACCGCGTCGGCCGTGGGGAATGCCCTCGGGCAGTCGGTCGCCGCGGCGAGCGAGGAAGACGCCGGAAGCGCCACGAGAAGACCGGAAACCGCTGCGGCCGCGAAAAACCCACAGGCCACACGAGACCTGGACATGGTGCCCCCACTGAGCTGGAGTACGGCCGGCACGTCTGTGCCGGCCGCCCCTGGTGAATCGCCGCGGCTTTCCGGGCGCCGGCGACCCCATGGTGTGGAAACCATATGCCCTCAGAACAGCGTCGAAAACACCTCTTTCGAACTGATTCGGATGACTTTCCAGATCTGACAGCGGGTTCGGCCACCCGGAAGTGGGGCAAGGGAGGCAAGGGGCCAAAGGTCACTTACTGGGTCGGTGCGCCGGAGACTTTCGGAAGCAGCGGGTCGAGCTGTTCCCAGCGGGCCACCTCGCAGCCGTCCCGCCGGCTCAGCGACGCGTTCACGGCCTTGCCCTTCCAGGTGCCCGTGATCGTGGCGGTCTGGTCGCCACCGAAGATCTGTGTGCACATCTGGTCGGTCGCGGGGGTGCCCAGGGCCTGGGTGCCGTTCTTCTCCAGGGCCGCGCAGGCCGTCTCCGCATCCGGGTGGTTGCCACCGGCGGGATCACAGGTCAGGGTCCAGGTCGTGGTCTTGCCGTCCTTCACCTTGATCGTGAGGTCGGTGGTGGCCGGGCTGGGCGCGTCCTGCGGGGTCACGGTGCCGCTGTCGGAGTCGGAGGCGCATCCCGCCAGAACGGCGACCAGGGCGAGCGGGGCGGCCAGGAGAAGAGGGCCGGGCCGGTGTCGGCGCCGGTCGGTGATGTTCGGGCGGGCGATTCGCTGGTGGTCCACGGTTGCATCCTTTCGTGCGTGAGCCTCGCGCGGTCGGCCGGAAAGATTCAACGGTGTGTCAGGCGTGTCAGCTGTACGTCTGCTTTTGGACGCGGTTGGTGACGGTGGGGTTCCCCAGGTTTCCGGATTCCGGGTTTGCCCGGATATCTGGGCCGTTCTGCCGAGAACCGGCTCCGACGCTCCGCCGACAGGCCGCCGGTGACGCGCCGATCGGCGCTCCCCACCTGAGAGGATGATCAGACCCGATCGATGCCGGGCACTTCCTCCGGTGCCCTCAGGAGGTAACTGATGTTCCCGTCGCAGGTCCCCTCGGTGGACCCCACCCAGGTGCCCGCCGAAGCCGCGATCGTCGATGTGCGCGAGCCCGACGAGTGGCAGGCCGGGCACATCAGCGGTGCTGTGCACATCCCGCTGATGGAGCTCCCCGCCCGTACGGGCGACCTGCCCGAGGGCGATGTGTATGTGATCTGCCGGTCCGGCGGCCGGTCCGCGCGGGCCGTCGCGTGGCTCGAGCAGAACGGTTTCGAAGCAGTCAATGTCAGTGGTGGCATGGGGGCCTGGCAGGCGGCAGGCCGCGAGATGGTGAGCGACACCGGTGAAGCACCCACGGTCCGCTGAGGACGGTCCGCTGAGGACGGTCACCGACCTGGGGGAGCCCGGGCCGGGGGCCGAACTCGTGGACCACCTGGGCGAGGTGCTGGAAGGTCTCTCCTCGCTGCGTCCCCTCGACGAGGTGAAGCCGGTAGAGCCGGTGGACGACGACGTGATCGTTCCCGTCGACGGCACCGACGAGGAAGCGCCGGCCGAGGCCCTGCGCGCCGACCTGGCCGACCTGTTCGAGGCCCAGGCCGCGAGTCGCTGGCTCGACGTGGCCGCCCGCCGGATGGCCGCCGCCGGGCTGGGCAGTTTCACCGTGGCCTCGGCCGGGCACGAGGGCAACGCCGCCGTGGCCATGGCGTTGCGCAGCAACGACCCGGTGCTCCCGCACTACCGTTCGACCGCGTTCTACCTGGCCCGGCTGGCGTCAGCCGGTCTGGACGACGGCATCGCCGCGGTCGCGCGCGGCCTGGCCGGCAGCGTCGACCAGCCCGCGGGCGGTGGACGCCGCCCGACCCCCGCGCACCCGGATGTCGCCGTGCTGCCGTCCCCCACGACGACCGCCGGTCACCTGCCCCGGGCCCTCGGGCTGGCCTGGGCGATCGGCCGCCAGCCCCGGGACCGCGCGCGCATCGTCGGGGGCCGGCTGAACTGGCCCAACGACGCCGTGGCGGTGGCCAGTTTCGGTGACGGTACCGCCGGGCACGGCACGGCCCTCGGCGTGATCAACACCGCCTGCTGGGCCTCGAAACAGGGTGTGCCGCTACCGCTGCTACTGGTCTGCGAAGACAACTCACTGGGCTACTCCACCTCCGGCCCGCCCGGCTGGATCCACTCGTCACTCAGTAGCCGCGAGGGGCTGCGGTACTTCCAGGCCGACACCGCGGGCGATGCCGCCACCCTGTTCTCGACCGCGCGCCGTGCGGTCGAGACGGCCCGTGCGCACCGGCGTCCCGTGTTGTTGCATCTGTCGTGCGTCCGGATCGGCGGGCACAGCGGGGCGGACGACGAGAAGCTCTACCGCCGGGACGAGCGCATGGCCGAAGACCGGCAGCGCGACCCGCTCGTGGCCACGATGACCGCCCTGGTGCGTCACGGCGTGATGACCGGGGAGCAGGTGGCCGACCGGCTGCTGATCCTGCGGGACCGGGTGGCCTCCGCGCTGGAAGACGCCACGCACCGGGCCCGGCCCGGGAGTTCGGCCGAGGTGATGGCACC
Source organism: Kineosporia sp. NBRC 101731 (assembly GCF_030269305.1). Lineage (NCBI taxonomy): Bacteria > Bacillati > Actinomycetota > Actinomycetes > Kineosporiales > Kineosporiaceae > Kineosporia > Kineosporia sp. NBRC 101731. The sequence goes on along the minus strand of NZ_BSTC01000001.1, from coordinate 121,983 downwards.
TCTCTCCCCACGTCGTCCGGCCGTGGTCGGGATGGCCGCGGCCCGCGAGCCCGCGGCCGACCGGCGGGCCGCCGCCTTCGAGAACCGGCTGCCGGAGAAGGAGGGCCCGCTCACTCTGGCCGAGTCGATCAACCGCACCCTCCTCGACGCCGCGATCGCGCACCCCGGGGTGGTGGTGATGGGCCGCGACGTGGCCCGGGCCGGTGGTGTGCACGGGGTGACCCGAGGACTGCAGAAACGGCTGGGCCCGGCACAGGTCACCGACACCGCGCCGCACGGTGCGTCGATCCTCGGGCTGGCGATGGGCGCCGCGGTCAGCGGTCAGCTGCCGATCGTCGAGCTCGGCCTCGCCGACCTGCACGCCGCGCAGGAACTGCTGCGGGCCGAAGTGGCCACACTGGCCTTCAGTTCCAACGGCGCCTACCGCAACCCGATGGTGCTGCGCGCGCCCGGTCTGGGCTTTCAGAACGGGTTCGGCGGGGCGATCGCCGTGGACAACGCCCTGGGAGGTCTGCGCGACATCCCCGGTCTGGTCATCGCCTGCCCGGCCCACCCGGCGCAGGCCCCGCCCCTGCTGCGCACCTGCCTGGCCGCGGCCGAGGCCGACGGCACCGTCAGTGTGATGCTGGAACCGGTTGCGCTGTATCACCAGCGGTATCTGACCGTTGAGGGTGACGGCGCCTGGCTGGCACCGTACGCAGCGCCCTCGGAGTGGGGTTCGCTGCACGCCCCGATCGGCCGGGCCGTGGTGCACGGCTCCGGCAACGATCTCGCCATCGTGGCCTACGGAAACGGCCTGCGCCTGGCCCTGCGCGCGGCGGTCGCGTTGGAGGGTGAGGGCATCGGTTGCCGGGTGGTCGATCTGCGGTGGCTGGCACCCTTGCCGATGGACGATGTGGTGGCCGCCGCGTCGGCCACCGGGAACCTGCTGATCGTGGACGAGACCAGGCGCAGCGGAGGCGTTTCCGAGGCCCTGGTGACCGGTGTGCTGGAGGCCGGGTTCGACGGGCGGCTGGCCCGCGCGACGGCGAAGGACAGTCCTCTCCCGTCCGGGCCGGCGGCGCAGTTCGTGGAGCTGACGGAACAGCGCATCCTCGCCACGGCCCGGGCGTTGTGCGATGGCTGACGAGGTGGTGCTTCTCGTCGACGTGGCCAACGTGATGGGGAGCCGGCCGGACGGCTGGTGGCGCGACCGGCTCGGGGCGGCCACCCGGTTGCTGGGAGAACTGGCCTCGTTGACCGACCTCTCCGTGCAGGGTGAAAAGGTCTCGGTGGGTCGAATTCTCGCCGTCGTCGAGGGTAAGGCCAAGGGCGCGACCGGACCGGACCCGGTGGAAGTGATCCGGGCCAGTGCCGATGGCGACAGCACGATCGTCGTGGTGGCCGAGCAGATCGTCGCTGAGGGCGGGATCCCGCTGGTGGCCACCGCCGACCGGGGCCTGCGGGCCCGGTTGCCCGAAGCGGCCCTGGTCATGGGGCCGGCGACGCTGCGCGAGGCTTTGTCATAGGAGCTTCGAGGCACTCGCTCTTCATCCCGGACGGGTTCTGGACCGGGGCCCTGGCCAGCACCGGGCACCAGTAGATCGGTGTGGCCTCCGGTGTGCAGAGGCTGGGCTGCAGGGTGTTGTGCCCGTCCCCGTCCGAGCCACCGGGAATGCTGACGGCGATCTGGGGTACCCCGCTGGCCGGCTCAGGGCACCCGGAGATGTCGGAGGGAGCCACCCGGCGGTAGGCCTCCACCAGAGCGGCCCAGCCGGTGGCCCGGTCACCGCTGCGGGCAACCCCGGCCGACCACGTCGTCCCCCGTGCGATTTCGCCCGAGGACTGCGCGACGAGCGAGTAGAAGCGAGTTTTTGCCAGGTAGCTCATGGTTTTCGGGGTGGTTCCCTGGACGGCGCTGAGGGCTCCCGGGCCGGCGATGATCGTCGGGATGTTCACGCAGCCCTTCCCCATCGACTCGCCGAGCCGGGCCAGCTGGTTGCCGCGGCCGGCGAAGAGCCAGACGGTCTGCGCATTTTTGAGAGAACACAGGTCTTCGGCCAGATCGTCGTACCGACGGTCGGAGGCGGTCTCCCGCAGGTTGACCCGGATCGGCTCGGCGAAGTCCGCGTCGTCCTGGGTCTCGCCCACGAACTCGAGGGAACCGGCCAGGTCGTTGCTGAAGAAGGTGTCCCGGTCGTCGAGAATGATTTTCAGCGGCCGCGGAGCCGACCCGGGATCCTGGGGCCCGAGAGCCTTCCCGGCCCAGTCCAGGACCGGTGCCGACAGCATGGCCCGGGCCACGTCGAGATTGCTGGGGGCGACGCTGACGAAGTACTTCCCCAGGTCGACGTCCTGACCGCTGACCAGCCCGTGCCGCATCCCGTTGCCGTTGACGCTGCTCGCGACGATCGTGACGTCGTCGAACTGGGAGAGCGCCTCCCGGGCCGCGGCCCGGCTCTGGGCGATCCCGATCACGGCCTTGATCGAGTTGGGGTCACGAGGATCGGACGGGAACTGGCGGTCGATCATCTGCACGACCGCGGGCCCGGAGGTGAAGTCTTCACCCACGTTGGCGATCGTGAGCCGGACGTACACCGACCCGGCCGCGTTGATGTCGGCCTGGGCGGCCTGGGCCCCGCGCAACTGGTAGAGCGCGTTGATGGACCTGCTCTGCGGGGTGCGGCTCAGGGGCGCGAGGAACAGCACGTTCACGGCCCGCTGGGAGGACGGGATCGCGGCATTCTGTTGCTGGATGTCCGCCAGGATCTCGTCACGCTCGGCCTCCGGCTCACCGTTGGGCTCGATCGCGCTGTCGAACTGGTTGCCGTCTCCCACCAGGGTGTCGAAGCCGACGCACTGGCCGTTCTCCAGCCAGGTCTGCGCGGTGGGCACGGTGTTCAGCGACCGCACCGGGTTCTGGAAGGTGTCCTGGAAGGGCGCGCAGAGGGCGCGGGGAACCACGACCGCCGCCGTCCCGGTCAGGCTGAGGACGGCCGTCAGGAGGGAGACGAAGACGATCGCCTGCCGCCACCGGGAGGTGTGGGGGCTGGCCGTGTCCGGGTCCTTCCCCTCCGGGGCCAGATACCGCTCCAGGGTCACGTCGCGCAACCGGATCAGTGAGCCCACGTGCCGCAGCACCAGGCCGCGGTGCCGTTCGTCGTCCCACGACGCCCGCTGGTTCAGGTCGAAGGCGGAGATGACGGTCAGGGGCGCCAGTTCCGACCGGGCGGCGTCGGCCGCCGCCGGGGGATCGAGGTTGCGGGCCCGCCGGGCCAGCGCGGCGTCGTACGCGGCGCGCCGGTCGTCGATGCGCCGCAGACTGATCTCCAGCATCCGCATCCGGTGCGCGTAGCCGATGCCGAACCCCTCGCGCAGGGGGAAGAGGATGGGGGCGATCATGCCCGCGCCGAGGTAGAAACCCCGGGCCAGGCCGACGGACACGGCGGCGGCGCCGCTGATCCACAGACACTGGCCGAGCGTCGGCACATGGCCGGGCGAGGTGAACCACCAGGCCAGCGCGGTGGAGCTGACGATCATGGCGAGCCCCAGGGTGCTGGCCACCACCCGGGTGGACCTCCGGTCGCTGGCGAAAGTATCGGTGGGGGTGAGGTTGTCGCCCTCCTGCGAGCACCAGTGCAGCCAGGCGAGCAGGAAGACGAACAGAGCCGAGAACGCGGTTCCGGTCCAGAGCTGTTCGCTGAGGCCGGAATTCATCACCCGGAGAACGACGGCCGAGACAATCCCGATGGCCAGGAGAACAGCGCTGGGCGCAGGGATCAGCCGGGCGATCTCCCGCAGCTGCCGGCCGCCGGGCAGTCGCGGCCGGATGATCTGCGGCCGACCACCGTCGCTGTGCTCGAACTCTTCGCCGAACCGGGCCAGGCCGAACACGGTCAGGACCACGACGAAGAGCACGGACGCGGAGAGGTAGAGGGGATTGGTGAGAGGCGCATGGCGCGAGCGCCAGTCCCACTGCGCGACATCGGACCAGGTCAGGACGCCGGCCCCCTGGAGTCCGTGGCTGGCTCGGTCGTAGCCCTGCACCAGCCCGAGCCACAGACAGACACCGATGACGAGCAGACCGGCCAGGAAGGTGCCGGTCGCCCAGGCCGTCGCCGAGAGGGCGCGTCGCCACAGCAGTCGCCGGTAGGCGGCGGTGATCAGCGGCCGGCCCGAGCCCGCCCGCCAGGCCTGGATCCACAGGCCGCCCCGGTACGGCCGGCGCTGGTCGATGCTCGCGGTCCAGAGTTGCTGGGGCGGGACGGCACCGGGTTCCTGGGCCGCTCGGCGGGGCACCTCCCACCAGGCGAACCGGGTGTTCTCGAACAGGCCGGCCCGGGCCACCCACTTCAGTGTGCGAACGGCCGGTGACTGCGCGGTCTGCCGGGCCGGCGGGGGTGGGGAGGTGATGAACCACCGCACGGTGAACCACTCGAGTACGGGGCGGCCGACGGAGGCCAGGCCGTGCCAGAGATGGGAGTGCCCGGTCCGTCGGCGGGTTCCGGCCGGCTGCGGCCGGGCCTCCCAGCCCTCGTGGATCAGGCCTTTCCAGAACTCGTCCACGGCCCCGCCGTTGTACCGGCTCCGTGCGGGCCGGTGCCGGTCTTGCTCGTTCAGGATCTTCAGGCGGTGCTCGAGGTCGTCGGCCTTCGGGTAGGCGCTGCGGAGAGTACGCAGCAACCGGGGGCTCTCGTAGATGCGCCGGGGCACCTGCTGGACCTCTCCCGGGAGCACCGCCCGGGCGTACGCCAGGGTCGGCCGGGTCAGGTCGAGCGCCACCCAGCGGCCGGGCCAGGTATCCGGATCGGCATCCTCCGCGTGTGTGAGCAGCGCCGTGCGGGTGCCGAGTTCCGCGATGATCCGGTCACGTTCGGAGCTGCTCTCGATGCGGTCGATGTCGTCGACGAACAGGACGACGGTGTTGCCGCCCGCCCGGCTGTCGTCGCGCCAGAGGGCGTCGAACAGGTCGTCAGCCGGTGTGCCGTGCTCCAGGAGACCGGGGTAGTCGTCCCGGAACCGCACCTTGATCCAGTCGATCAGGCCGGGCAGGGTGTCCGGCCCGGACGGATGCTCCCGCCAGTGGTCTTCCCAGCCGGCCAGGCTCACCCGGATCGCCAGCGGAAAACTGCGGTCCTCGTTGCGCATCTGCTGCGCGGCGAGCACGAATCCGAGCAGGGTCCCGGTCTTCGCCGAGTTCTGGGGCCCGCGCAGCACCAGGTTGTACTGGCCTCCGGCCAGCGCCTCCAGGACCGGTCGCACGCTCTCCGGCTCGAATTCCTCGAAGTCGTACGGCTCGGTGTCGTCCTGGTACTTCGGTTGTCCCGGAACGATTTTCTGGAACGAACGGAAGAATTTGGGCAGCCGTACCGGGCCCTTGCGGTCGCGCGCCCCCGAGGGCTCCGGAGGCAGCGTGTCCGTGCGTTCCTTCAGCAGGGGCACCGGCACGTCGGCGATGCCCCACCAGTCGTCGGCGGCCACCCGTCGGCCGGGTCTGCGCCGGCGCCAGGCATCGGACTGGATCACGTGGAGCCGCTCGCGGAACTCCTCGAGTTCGTCGGTGCTGGTGCGGGTCTGGCGGTTCTCCCGGCCGGTGAAGGCCAGCGGCGCGAGCCCGGCCACGAGCGCGAGAAGGGTGTCGTTGCCGGCAAACAGAAGAATGCCGATGATCAGGGCCAGAATCGCGCCCCGCACACCATCGGAAATGGTGCCCTGTCCCCGCCCCATCGCCCGAGATTACGACATCTGTATCTAAAATACCGATAAAACGCTATTGCTGGTTCTAGGATTTAACCTAGACGGCTGGATACGCTCTGATCGTGGATCCGGTGCGCAATCCCTATGCCCCTGGCGCGGGTCAGCGTCCTCCCGAGCTGGCCGGTCGCGACGCCGAGCTGGACAGCTTCGACGTGGTGCTGGAACGGATCAGCCGGGGGCGGCCCGAGCGCAGCCTGGTGCTGCTCGGCCTGCGCGGGGTGGGCAAGACTGTGCTGCTCAACGCCCTGCGCTCGGCCGCGGTGCGACGTCGCTGGGGAACGGGCAAGCTGGAGGCCCGGCCCGATACCCCGCTGCGCCGTCCTCTGGCCGCCGCCCTGCACCAGGCCGTGCGGGAGCTGTCACCGGCCAACCGGGACGACGCGAACCAGGTTCTGGGCATCCTGAAATCGTTCGCCATGAAAGAACCGGCCTCGCCGGTCAAGGGGCGCACGGCATTGCGTGATCGCTGGCAGCCCGGTATCGACGTGCCGGCCGTCACCGGTCGTGCTGATTCCGGTGACATTGAGATCGACCTGGTGGAACTGTTTTCCGATATTGCCGGGGTGGCCGCCGGGGCTGGTCGCGGTATCGCGGTGTTCATCGACGAGATGCAGGACCTGCTGCCCGAAGACGTCTCCGCCCTGTGCGCCGCCTGCCACGAGCTCGGTCAGCAGGGCCTGCCACTGGTGGTGGTGGGCGCCGGTCTGCCGCACATCCCGGCGGTGCTCTCGGCCAGCAAGTCTTATTCCGAGCGGCTTTTCAAATACGTTCGGATCGACCGACTCGACCCGGGAGCAGCCGCCCAGGCGCTGCGTCCACCCGCCCAGGAAGAGGGCGCCGACTTCACCGAAGAGGCTCTGGCGCAGATGTACGAGGTCACCGCCGGGTACCCGTACTTCATCCAGGCCTACGGCAAGGTGACCTGGGACGTCGCCCCGCGCACCCCGATCACCGTCGACGACGTGAAGGTGGCGGCCCCGGAGGCGGAGGCTGAGCTGGCCGTGGGCTTCTTCGGCTCGCGCTACGAGCGCGCCACCCCGTCCGAGCGGGAGTACCTGCGGGCCATGGCCGAGGTCTCGGCCGACCTGCCGTCCAGCCTGTCGATGGGTGACGCGGGGGTGGCGACCTCCGAGATCGCCCTGTTGCTGGGCCGCAAACCCCAGTCCCTGTCGCCCGCTCGTGACTCACTGATCAAGAAGGGCCTCATCTATTCCGGCGAACGTGGCCGAATCTCCTTCACTGTGCCACATTTCGGTAGGTACCTGCGTCGGCAGGCAGCCGAGTAAACCCTTCGATCCACGAACAGAAGAGGGGTGCGATGAAGTGGAGATCTCCCGTGATCGACCTGCTCCAGCCGATTACCCGGGCCTGTGACCTCTCGATCCCCGGGCGTCTGCACCGGCGCATCGCCGTGATCGGCGCCGGTGCCGTCGTCCGGGCGGGGCATCTGCCCGCCTACGCCGCGGCCGGGTTGCCGGTGGTGGGCATCTGCGATCGGGACCCGGCCCGTGCGGATGCCGCGCGGGCCGCGTTCGGGCTGAAGCGCGTCCTCACGCTCGAGGAAATTCTGGCCGACGACACCATCGAGGTGGTGGATGTCGCCGTCGTGCCGACGGAACAGCCGCAGATCGTGCGGGCCGCCCTGGCCGCGGGCAAGCACGTGCTGGCGCAGAATCCGCTGGCTCTGGTGCATGCCGAGGCCGTCGACCTGGCCGGGGCCGCGCGAACGGCCGGCCGGTCGCTCGTGGTCAATCACCAGATGCGGTACAGCGAAGTGATGGCCGCGGCCCGGGCGATCGTCGAGGCGGGCTGGATCGGTGAGGTCACGGCCGTCACGATCGACGTGAGCGGTCAGACCGACTGGTCGGACCGGCCGTGGCTGGCGCAGTCCCCGCAGCTCGACCTGATGTACCACTCGGTCCATTACTTCGACACCGTGCGGGCGCTGCTCGGGAGCCCGTCCACGGTGTACTGCGTGGCCGGTCGGCTTCCGGGCCGGCGGGTGGCCGGGGAGACCCGCACGACCACCACCATGACCTTCACCTCCGGTGCCCGGGCCCTGGTGGCCGTCGACCACGAGAACACGACCGGCGACCGGTGGGCCCGGATCCGCGTCGACGGTTCGCAGGGATCGGTCCGTATCGACCTGCTGACCGATCCCGGCACCCTGGAGTTCAGCAGTCACGTCCTGCCCACCGACGGCTGGCTGCCCTATCCGGTGAGTACCCGCTGGACCCCGCATGCCTTCGCCGGGCCGATGCGCGCCCTGCTGCTGGAGATGGCCGGTGAGGCAACGGCTCCCACCACGGCGCCGGACGCGGTCCAGACCTCCCGGGTGGTGGCCGCAGGTTACGCGTCGATCAAGAGTGGTGGGGTGCAGCTGCTTTAGGAGATCAGGATGGTGAAGGTGTGAATCGCCAGACCGGCCAGGGCGCCGACCACCGTGCCGTTGATCCGGATGAACTGCAGGTCCCGGCCCACGTGGAGCTCGATGCGCCGTGAGGCGTCGACCGCGTCCCAGCGCTTCACCGTTTCGCTGATCACCGTGGCCAGCTCGTCCGCGTAATTGCGGACGACGTAGCCGACGACGTCCTGCGCGTAGGTGTCGAGGCGGGCCTGCAGTTCCTGGTCGGTGGACAGGCGCACCCCGAGGTCGGCCAGCGCGTCGACGATGCGACGGCGCAGCTCACCGGTCGGGTCGGCGAGCGCCTCGAGCAGCATGCGGCGCACGGTCGACCAGAGCGCGATCGTGGCCTTGCGCAGTTCCGGGTGTTCGAGCAGGCGAATCTTGATCGCCTCGAACCGGGCCTGGGTCTCCGGATCGGAACGCAGGTCGCGGGCCAGCCGGCGCAGCAGGTCGTCCAGGGCCTGGCGGGCCGGGTGCTGCTGGTCGGCGGAGATCTCGCTGAGCCAGCGATACATCTCGTCGTAGACGCGGCGGGCGATGCGGTTGTCCACCCACTGCGGGGTCCAGCCCGGGGCCTGCTCGGTGACCAGCAGCATGATCCGTTCGGAGTTGATCTCCAGCCAGGAGCGGCCCTCGTCGACCAGCAGGTCGACCAGCCGATGGTGGGCACCGTCGTCGAGGATCCCGTCGAGCAGGCCACCGGCCAGCGGGCTCACCGGGATGTCGGCGGCGCGCGGCACCACGACCTGCTCCAGCATCGCCGCCACGTCGTCGTCGCGCAGCACGCTCAGCACGCCGTGACCGGCTGTCGCCAGCTCCGCGCCCACTCGCTCGGCGTGTTCCCGCTCGGCGAGCCAGGTCCCGATCCGCCGGGTCACTTCAGCCTGGCCGACTTTCTCCCGAACGATCTCCTCGGAGAGAAAATTGTCGGCCACGAATTCCTGCAGGCTCTCACCGATCTGATCCTTGCGCGTCGGGATCAGCGCGGTGTGGGGGATCGGCAGGCCCAGGGGGTGCCGGAACAGAGCCGTGACCGCGAACCAGTCGGCCAGAGCGCCGACCATGGCTGCTTCCGCCGCGGCATTGACGAAGCCGAGGGCGCCGTCCTGCTGGAGCGTGGCCACGTAGATCACCGCGGCGACCGCCAGCAACGTGGTGGCGACCGTCTTCATCCGGCGCAGGGCCACCCGGCGGCGCTCATCGGCCTCGGCCGAGCCGGCCAGCCGGGGAGAGGACGGCGGGCGCACAGGAGCGACGGTCATGGGTAGATCCTTGCGCGTGATCGGGCTCGGCGCGTCCGCGACGTGTCCTTCACCTGACTGACCGGTGCCCGTTCGGCCAAGTGCGGGAATTTCTCCGTGGCGGAGTAGTTAGATGAACGTTGAATCATCTAAGGTTCAATCAGCACCGCCGATCCACCCCGATCGAACCGACGACCTGTGAGGTATTTCTGATGAGCAACTTCCCCGCTGAGCTGACCGGCACCTGGGAGATCGACCCGGGCCACAGCACCATCGGCTTCGCCGTGAAGCACGCCATGGTCTCCACGACCCGTGGCCACTTCGCCACCTTCTCCGGCACCGCGACCATCGACGCCGCCAACCCGGAGGCCTCCAGCGCCGACCTGGAGATCGACGCCACCAGCATCGTGACCGGTAACGAGCAGCGTGACGGTCACCTGCGCTCCGCCGACTTCTGGGACGCGGACAACAACCCGAAGATCACGTTCAAGAGCACCTCGGCCAAGCTCGACGGTGACGACCTGATCCTGGTCGGCGACCTGACGATCAAGGGCGTGGCCAAGCCCGTCGAGATCAAGTGGGAGTTCAACGGTCTGGCTGCCGACCCGTGGGGCACGCAGAAGGCCGGCTTCGACGGCACCGCGACGATCAACCGCAGTGACTGGGGCATCAGCTGGAACACCGCCCTCGAGACCGGCGGCTTCCTGATCTCGGACAAGGTCAAGCTCGTCCTCGAGATCGAGGCCAACAAGAAGGCCTGACCCTTCCTGGCAGTACCTCACCACGTCGGTGGTTCCCGGCCGGTCGCGAGACCGGCCGGGAACGCCGGTGTTACAGGGTTCGACCATCCGGCAAACGGGCAGCGAGCATTTTCTGTGCATCTGAGAACCGGCCCGGTTCTGCCCCACACGAAGCCCGATCTTGTGGCAAATTTGATGCGTGACTTCGCTACGGCCTCAGGTCGTCGCACATCGTGGCGCGAGTGATCGAGAGCCCGAGCACACGCTCGCGGCCTATCTCCAGGCCATCGAGGCTGGTGCGGACGCGCTCGAGTGCGATGTCCGGCTCACCGCCGACGGCCACCTCGTGTGTGTGCACGACCGCACCGTGAACCGGACCTCGAACGGCACCGGGATCGTCTCCACCCTCGAGCTCGCGCAGCTCGAGGGGCTGGACTGGGGATCCTGGAAGAAGCTGTCGCAGGAGCACGGCGACTACGGCACCGAGGTCCCGGACGTGGTGGACACCTCGGACCGGTCGCACCTCCTGACCCTGCGCAAGCTGTTCTCGGTGGTCGCCGAGCTCGACCGGCCGGTCCAGATCGTGGTCGAGACCAAACACCCCACCCGGTACGGCGGTCTGGTCGAGCGCAAATTGGCCCGGTTGCTGCAGGAGTTCGGCTGGGACCAGCACACGCCGGAGAAACCCTCCCCGGTGCGGATGATGAGCTTCAGTGCTCTGGCCGTGCGCCGCATGCGCGCGCTGGCCCCGACCCTTCCGCTGGTCTATCTGGTGGAGCGCCGGATGCCGGTGGCCATGATCGACGGCCAGGTGCCCGCCGGAGTGGCCATCGCGCCCGACGTGGAGATGCTGGCGCTCAACCCGCGCTTCGGTGAGCGGATCCGGGCCCGTGGGCGTGACCTGCACGTCTGGACGGTCGACACCCCCGAGCAGATCCGGGTCTGCCTGGACGCGGGGGCCTCGGTGCTGATCACCAACAAGCCCGCCGAGACCAGGAAGACCCTCGCCTCGATGCTCGTGCCGGCCTAACTCACCTTCATCGGGCTGGGTTGGGCGAACGGCAGACGGGCCTCGCGCTCCCATGACCAGGCTTTGTTCGCCCGGCGCAGGGCGACCAGCGACAGGTGGCTGACATCGATCGCGGTCATCTCCTGGCTGGTCCGCTCCAGCCCGGCAGCCAGATCGGCGCCGGAAATCTCCTGGCTGGAGTAGGCGACGCTGATGTGGGGGATGAAACCGCCCTCGGACTCCGGCAGCTGATAGATCCGCTCGGCACCGATCAGGTCGGCCGCGGTCAGCCGGATCAGGTCACGCAGGGCCACCAGGTCTTCCGCCGGGTAGACCGGCAGCCCGACGGCGTCGTAGTCGTTCATCGCGGGTCCGGCGTACAGGCGGGGCAGCCGGCGCCCGGCCACCGCCGCGCCCACGGTCTGGGCCAGCCGCTCGATCTCGGCGTCGTGCACCAGATCGCGGAAGGCAATGCCCTGGACGCTCAGGTGCAGCCGGGCCTGCGGGATCATGTCCAGCCCGGTCACCCGGGCCAGGGCGGCCTGGTCGTTGGCGATCCGCGTGTGCAGGTCGGGCGCCTCGGCGAAGGTCAGGTAGAACGCCCAGAGTTCGCGTCCCGGTGTCCATTCCGGCATCTCGACCCAGTGGTCGTGCAAGCCGTTCACGATCGTCTCCCAGTGATCTTGCGCTTGAGTCGGCGGAGCATCTTTGCGCATCCGGGCGCGGGCGGTGCACCGGGCGTCCGGACGAGGTGAGCGGGTTGGCGTCCACCCTTCAGTTCGTGGTCGATCAACTCGTCTAAGGCTGTCTAGTGTCATAGCTAGCTTTGGTTAGACGACCTGATCGCCACCACGGATCGCTAGGCTCGCCGGTCATGGGAAAGAAGCAGCGCCGAACCGGATCCGCCGCCACCACCGTCATCGACGGTGACATTCCGGTCGTCGGTGGTCGCGAGGACTGCCCGTGCGGGTCGGGCAAGCGGTACAAGGCGTGTCACGGGCGCGCAGCCCGGATCGAGGCAATGAAAGTGGCCGTGCGCCCCTTCGAGGGTCTGGCCGGGGAGTGCGACTGGGTAGCCCTGCGCGAGATCGTGCCGGCGGCGACCGCGGTCGTGCCGGTGCAGGAGGAGTTCGGCGGTGGCACCGTCACCGTCGCCTCGATCCTGCCGATGGCCTGGCCCGCGCTGCACCGCGCCGACGGCACGGTGCTGCTCGGTCTGCAGACCGGCGGAGGCTCCGGCGACGCCAGCCGTGACCTGGCCGCCGCCCTGCTGAAGGCGCGGGAGCTGGAGGCCGGCAACCCGGTGGCCGAGAGTGACCTGCCCGGCCCGGGCCCGCGTCTGCAAGACGTGCTCGACCTCTCCGGCGGTTTCAACGTCACGGTGCACGAGGGCTTCGAGTTCTGGTTCGCGCAGGACAACGAACTCACCCCCGAGGTCCGCGAGTCGCTGGAGCAGGCCAACGGTGCGGCCGTGTCGACCAAGCGCCTGACCTCGGTCGAGGCCGCCTACTGGGTGCAGATGGGCGCTCGCCGCCACCTGCGCTGGGTGCTGCCCGACGACGAGACCCAGGTGCTCGACGGCATCGCTCGCCTGCACGCCGCGGGCGAGTCGGCGCTGCTGCCGGAGACCAAGTACGTCGGCTCGTTCCGGGCCTGCGGCCTGATCGTGCCGGTGTGGGACCTCGCCGACGACACCGAGCCCGAAGAGCTGGAGAAGCCGATCGTGGCCTTCTCCGAGCGGCTGCGTGAGGCCATGGCCCGCACCGAGCCGCTGACGGCCGACGAGCGCCGCGCCCGGGCCGGCGTGGTGTCCCGCCAGGTCACCCTGCGCTGATCTCAGCTGATCTCAGCTGATCTCGAGGGAATCCGGACGGTGTGAGCTTCATCGTCCGGATTCCCTCCGGCCTGGTACACCCCATAGCCTCTGGAGGCGTGGCAGACGTGACAGTGCCTGGTGGCCTCGCCGTCATCATCCCGGCCAAGGACGAGGCCGACCGGATCGCCGCGACCGTGGAGGCAGCGCTCGCGCTCCCGGGCGCCGATCTGGTCATCGTGGTGGACGACGGCTCGAATGACGCAACCGCGACGATCGCGGTCAGAGCCGGGGCCCAGGTGGTCAGCCACGAGGTCAATCAGGGCAAGGCCGCGGCCATGGAGACCGGCGCGGCCCGGGCCGCGGTGCTCGACGCCGCCGTCCCCGGCAACGAGCCCCGGGCCCTGCTGTTCATCGACGCCGACCTGGGGGCCAGTGCGGCCGCGACGTCGACCATCGTCGAGCCGGTGCTCGCCGGTGAGGCCGACATGACCATCTCCCTGATCCCGCCCCAGGCGACCTCGGGCGGCGGCAGCGGCAAGGTCGTGCGCCTGGCCCGCAAGGGCATCCGGCAGGCCACCGGATGGACGCCGACCCAGCCGCTCTCCGGTACGCGCTGCATCAACCGCGCGGCCTTCGACTCCGCCCTGCCCCTGGCCATCGGCTGGGGGGTCGAGACCGGCCTGACGATCGACGTGCTCACGGCGGGCTACCGGGTGATCGAGGTGCCCTGTGAACTACACCACCGGGTAACGGGATCTGACCTCCGCGGTCAGCTCCACCGCGCCGGTCAGTACCGCGATGTCGGTCTGGCCCTCCTGGAACGTCGCACCCGCCGGGTGCCGGTGGTCAACCAGATCTTCCGCCCGGCCTCACGATGGGCCCGCAAAGCTCTCGGCGGGTGACCGGACGTGTGCGTTCTGCCACGCCGACCTGAACTTTCCGTCAATTCATCGGGTCAGGTTCGACCCGGACCGGCCAGAAGGCAGTTTTGCGCCGCCGGGTTTGATTCGATTGCCTCGTGTCATCCACGCGGCGACGGCCGCCCCCTGGGCTGGTCTTCTGCTGTACGGGTGTGCTGTCCGTACTGCTGCCGGCCGGGGTCGCCGTGGCCGGGGACTCGGCCGCCGTCCCGGGCCTGGGCCCGGCCACCTGGTACCCGTCCTGGGACCTCGGACTGCACCCGTCCTCCGGCCTCGTCAGCGTGGTCCTGGCGATCGCCGCCGGGCTCGGCGCGCTCGCGATCGTGGCCGGGCTGCTCGCGCTCCGTTCCGGCCTGACCTGGCTGTCGCCCCGCGTGGTCCTGGTCGCGGCCGGCGCCGCCGTGCTCCTGCTCACCGTGCTGCCTCCGCTCGGCTCCGCCGACCACCTCTCCTACCTGGCCTACGGCCGCATCGCCGCCGCCGGTGACGATCCCTACGTGGTCGACCCGGGCACCTGGCGCGGTGGCACCGACCCGGTCGCCGGGGCGATCCAGCCGCCCTGGCAGCACACCCCCAGCGTCTACGGCCCGGTCTCGACCGCCGCACAGGTCCTGGCCGCCTGGGCCGGCGACGGCTCACTGCGGCTCACCGTCTGGTTCTGGCAGATCATCTGCGGCCTGGCCTTCCTCGCCGTCGCCCTCACCCTCGACCGGCTGACCCGGGGGAACCCGCAGGCCCGGGCCCGCACCTGGGTGCTCTGGACCCTCAACCCGCTGCTACTGGGCCAGGTCGTGCTCGGCGGTCACCTCGACGTGATCGCCGTCGCCCTCGCGATCGGGGCCCTCGCTCTGGCGTCCACCCGACCGGTCTGGGCCGGGCTGCTCATCGGGGCGGCGGTCGGCAGCAAGATCACCATCGGTCTGTTCGCCCTGGCCATCCTCTGGGGCCTGCGGCACCGGCCGCTGCCCCAGCTGGCCCGGCATCTGGGGGTGATGGCGCTCGCCGGGCTCGCCGTGCTGGTGCCGGCCCATCTGTGGAGCGGTCCGCACACCTACGACCGGCTGCACGAGGCCAGTCGTCAGGTCTCGCTGGCCTCGCCCTGGCGGTTACTCACCAACGAGCTCGACCCGGTGTTCGGCAGCGGCCTGCGGGACGTGATCGGGCCGCTCGCGATGGGCCTGGGGGCTGTCCTCGTGCTGCTTCTGCTGCGCCGGATGCGGGCGGTGCCGACCGGCGTCACGCCCGATTCCCCGGTCGGCGCGGAGACCGCCTCGATGGCCCGCGCCGCCCTGGCGCTCGGCGTCGGCTGGTTGTTGACGACGCCTTATTCGTTGCCGTGGTACGACAGCATGGTGTGGGCACCGCTGGCGCTGCTCACGCCGACCCTGCTCGACGGTGCCCTGCTCGCCCGGTTGTCCGTGCTGGTACTGGCCTACGTTCCGGGCCGGGTCGTCGGGATGTCCGAACAGGTGGAGGCGATCAGCCTCGGCTTCCGCCGGTCCGTGGCGCCCTGGCTGGAACTTGCCGTCGTAGTGGCGGTGTTGACCTGGACCGGTTGGCGCTGGAAGGAATTCCGGTACTCACAGGTGCAGTCAACGATGGACGACGTCGAGCACGGCCGCTCTGCGTCACCAGTGGGCAAATTCGACGTCGGTTCAGCTGAATGATGAGATTGCAGGAATGACCGTGTGGCAATGGGATCCGTCGCTCTACGCCGGCAGCGCCGACTACTACTCGGCGGGGCGTATGCCGTATCCGCCGGGTGTGGTGCAGGCGATCCGGGAAAACCTCGCTCTGGACGGCACCGGGCGCCTGCTCGACGTCGGTTGCGGTCCGGGCTCGCTGACCTTGCCGCTGGCCAGGTATTTCGGCGAGGTCATCGGTGTGGACGCGGATCCCGGGATGGTCGAGGCCGGTCGCCTCGCGTCCAAAGCTGCTCGGATGCAGTCAGTTTCTTGGCGTGAGATGCGTGCGGAAGAGCTGCCCGCCGACCTCGGACGGTTCCGCACGATCACTTTCGCCCTGTCGTTCCACTGGCTCGACCAGGAGACGGTGGCCCGGGCGGTCGCCGGGATGCTCGAACCTGGTGGTGCGGTGGTGCATCTCGGCGCCATCACCGACAAGGGCACCGGTGCCGCCCCGCGTACCTCCCTGCGTTTCCCGCAGCCGCCGTGGGAAGAGGTGCGCTCGCTCGTGGCGCGCTACCTGGGTGAAGACCTGAGGGCGGGGCAGGGTCTGCGTCCCACCGAGGCCTTCGGCACCGAGCGGGAGATCTTCGCCGCGGCCGGATTCGAGGATCCGCGGGTTGTCGAGGTGCCCTACGCGATGACGCGGGTACGCACCGTGAACGAGGTGATCGCGTCGGTGTTCTCGCTCTCGTACTCCGCACCGCATCTCTTCGGTGACCGGTTCACCGAGTTCGAGGCAGAACTGCGTGAGCTGCTGAACTCGAAGGCCGCCAACGGCGGGTTGTTCGTCGAGCAGGCCAGCGGGGCGACCCTGACGTTCTGGCGGGGCGGAAACCGCAGGGAGGACGAGGCGGCACCGGCCGCCACCGAGGTTGCCAAGGCTCCTGCGGCGAGGAAGGCGGTGAAGGCCCCGGTCCAGCGCAAGGGCTCGGCGGCGAAGAAGACCGCCAAGGCCCCGGCCCCGCGCAAGGCATCTTCCGCGCAGCAGCCGTCCGAGGCCGAGGAGCCCGCGACCGCGCCGGTGGCCACGCCTCCCACGCCGCGTAAGGCGCCGGCCGCGAGAAAGACCGCCAAGGCCCCTGCGCCGCGTAAGGCACCGGCGGCGAAGAAGACCGCCAAGGCCCCCGCGCCGCGTAAGGCACCGGCCGAGAAGACGGCGGTCAAGGCTCCGGCCCCGGGTAAGGCTCCGGCCCCGGGTAAGGCTCCGGCCCCGGGTAAGGCGCCCGCCGAGAAGACGGCGGCCAAGAAGGCTAAGAAGGCCGTGACCGCTAAGAAGACCGTGGGAGCCAGGAAGACCGTGGCGGCCAGGAAGCCGGTACAGACCACGGCCGCCCAGAGGTCGGAAGCTCAGACAGCGGTGCCCGCCCCGCTCCCCAGGAAGCGGCGGGCGACCAAGAACGACCAGCCCTGACCCGCGTCCTCGTCTGTTCGTGATCATGCAAAGTGTCCCCGGAGGGATGGGTCACCTCCCGGGCCGGGGCCGGGGGACTGCATGATCGCGAACGAAGACGCTCTTGATCCGGGTGTCACCGCACCCAGGTTCGGCACAACGACCTGAAGCGGGCCGCTTCCTGCCCGGGACGCCCGGCTACCCGGCTACCCGGCGACCCGGCTGCCTGGCTGCCCTGGACGACCTTGGCGGTCGCCGCACTAACCCTTGCTGGTCTCCGGCTCCGATGTCGTCTCGGCGGGCTGGACCGGCGGGTCGGTGTCGGCGAGTTCGAGGGCTCGCACGCTGGCGGCGATGAGCAGGGGCAGTGCCACGGTGGCGGCGACGGCCGGGATCGAAGATCCGGAGTCGTTCATCGCGAACCCGATCAGCATCATCACGCCGAAGGCGATGATGCCGGAGCGCAGGACCGGCGAGCGGTCGTAGGCCACCTGCAACGGCCGCACACCCCAGGAGACCGGCCGGGCCAGCACCAGCACCACGAAGGCCACCGCGACCGGCAGCAGGGCGCTCAGGTACGAGCCGAACAGGATGCGCAGGTTCTGGGTGGCCTTGCGCCGCAGCACCGGCCACGCGTCGCCATCGATCACGGTCTGCACGAACCGGCCGAGGTGGGTGCGGTCGTCCGGGCCCCGCAACCAGTCCAGCACGCAGAGCAGAATGATCACCACGACGGTGCCGGCGGTGATGATCAGCGCGCGACGCCAGTTGACCTTGACGCCGTAGGCCAGCAGAGCCAGCACGGCGAAGGCCGGGAGGATCGCGGGCGGCCCGCCGAAGTCGCTGCCCCAGCCCGGCATACCGTCGATGATCGTGGCGGCCACACCGACGACGGCGATGGCCGCGGCAGCCGCCAGGGACCGGCCCCGACGCACCAGGGTGTCGGCGACGGCGACGGCCAGCAGCAGGGAGCCGGTGGCGAACACCGAGAACGCCGGGTTGCCGAAGCCGTAGAAGCGGCCGGCCACCACGGCCCGCAGGCCCATCATGCTGGACAGTTGCAGGTGCGAGCCGGTCATCACGTCGGCGCCGAGCACCAGCATGGTCATGCCGCCGACCGCGCCCATCGGGCCGAGGAGGGCGTGCCGCCAGGGACCGAGATGGGCGATCAGGGCCATCGGGACGACGAACAGGACGACCGCGCCGGTCAGCGCCAGGCCCGCGTGCTCGTAGCGCCACCAGGGCACCAGGTTGGCCAGGAAGGTGGCCGCGGGCACGCACGAGAACACCACGGCGACCCGGCGCAGCCAGCGCAGCAGCAGGACCCGGCGGGAAGCGACGAGGGCCTCCTCCGGGCTCCGCGACCTTCTGCGGAGCACGAGCGTGACCACCAGGTAGAGCAGTACCTGGGCGATGATCAGGCCCATGAAGAAGAAGGGAACGATCGGGTTCACCGCGGTGCCGGCCTCGTCGAGGTCGAGCAGTTTGCGGTCGCGGTCACTGTCACTCATGCCCGCCGCGGCGGGGCGCACCACCGAGCCGACCACCGAGTCGGGGGCGGCCACACCGAGCGCGGAGACCAGCGTCGGGAACAGGTCGGTGGTCTGGGCCAGGCCGTCCTGGCGCGTGGAGGAACTGCCGAGCAGCGAGTCGGAGTAGGAGCCACCACCCGGTACCGGGCCGGTGGCGGCGAGCAGCCGCAGCTCCGACTTGGTGCCGGAGTCTGCCAGCGAGGCGACGTAGACCGTTGCGGCGGTAGGCAATTCGGCCAGTACCGCTTCGAGTCGAAGTTCCAGCGCAGCGACCTGATCGGCACGGGAGGCGCCATAGCTACCCGTCAGCGCGGGCCACTCGTCATTCTGCTGGGCCGGGTCGACGATCGTGCCGAGGTCGACGGCCAGCAGGTCCGGACCGGTCGCGAGCGCAGCGTCCACGTCCGAGGCCAGGGCCTGCGGGTCGCCGGTGCCGGAGGCATTGCCCGCACCGCCCGCCCAGGCGTGCGGAGTCTGGCCGTCTTGACCGGCCAGGGCGATCGCCGCACCGGCACCGACCGCGGCGGTGTGCTGGCCGGCCGCGGCCAGGGTGTCTCCGAGAAGACCGAGCTGCGCGTCGTAGTCGTCGCTCGCCGCCTGTTGCACGTACCGGTCCCAATGAGTGACGCCGACCGCCTCACCGGGGTCGGTGACCGTCAGCTCGGGGTCGCGGCAGATCGGCTGCTTCTTGGAGACCTCCGTGTCACCGGCCCGGGAGCCGGCCGAGATCGCCAGCCACCCGTCGGTCGGGCAGGTGGTGGAACGGATGCTGCGGACGGCCAGCCAGCCGCTGGAGCCGGTGTCGAGAAGGTTCTGCAGGGCGGGTTGCCTGGCGGTGACATCGGTCCAGCGAAGGCCGCCCGTACCGAGCAGCACGACGGGGCCGGTGACGGCCGTGTCGGTGGTGGCAGCGTTGGTCGAGGCGGTGTCGGTCGAGGCGGTGTCGGTCGAGGCGGTGTCGGTCGCGGAGACCGGGGTGGTGGGGGATGAGGAAGCAGGAGACGCGGTAACGGCCGTGTCGGTCGAAGCAGCCTTGGTCTCAGCGGTGCCGAGGGCGGTGTTGCCGGCCGCGGTGTTGCCGAGGGCGGTGCTGCCGGCCGCGGTGGTGACGGCCGGGGTGCCCGTCGCCGCGCGGCCGAGCGCGGAGTGGTGGGCGTCGGCCGCGACAGCCGCTGTCGCCGACGCCATGGTTGCGGTGGACGCCACTCCGGCGACCACCGTTCCGAGTACGCCGAGGGCAGCCCACCGTGTCCGCAGTCCGAATCTCACCCGGGCAACTGTATGGGCCCCCACCGACAGCCTGGTCCGGATCACCCCCGCACCCTCGAGGTGGATGATCTTGGGCGGGTCGGCCGGGAAAGGGCTCTGAACAGGCGGGTGCGGAGAATGTCGGAGGGGCACGTCACAATCTCTTCCGTGGATACGGCTGGATCGCTGCGCAGACAAGGGCCCTGGCTGGTGCTGGGGCTCCTGGTGCTGGCTGCCTCGGCCACCCCCCTGGCCTGGCACTACCTGGTCAGCTACCCCCGGGAGAACTGGCAGGTCGATCTCGAGGTGTACCGCGAGGGCGCCCGGGCGATCGTCACCGGTTTCCCGCTGTACGACGTGCGCACGGTGCAGCCGCAGTTCCTGCCCTTCACCTACCCGCCGTTCGCGGCCTTCACCGCCCTGCCCCTGCTCATCGCGCCGTTCGCGGTGGTGGGCTGGATCTGGACGGTGCTGCAGTGCGCGCTGCTGTGGTGGACGGTGGGTATCGCCTTCCGGCCCTTCCTCCGCCGCTTCGGCCATCGTGCCGGTCTGGCGCAGGGCGTGCTGGCCGCTGGTGGCGTGTGGCTGCTGCCGGTCTCCGACGGCGTGCGGTTCGGCCAGGTCAACGCGGTGATCGTGGCCCTCTGCCTGTGGGACGTCACCCGCCGGTCGCGGATCGACGGCTCCTGGGCCGGTGGCAGTGGCGTGGGCGTGGCGCTGGCCGCCGCGGTCAAGCTGACACCTGGGGTGTTCTGGCTGTACTGGGCCGTGGCCCGGCGCTGGAAGGTGCTCGCCACCTCGGTCGGCACGGCCGCCCTGGTCACCATCGTGTCCTGGTTCCTGCTGCCCCCGGCCTCGGCCACCTACTGGACCGATGCCCTGCTCGACCCCGGGCGGCTCGGCCCGAACGGCGGCACGTCCAACCAGTCGCTGCGCGGTGTGCTGCTACGCATCGGCCCGCCCGAAGGCAGCCTGGCCTTCACCGCGGTGAACCTGCTGCTCGTGGCCGCGGTACTGGTTGCCGCCCTGCCCCTGGCCCGCCGCTTCGACCGGCTCGGTGAGCCCGTGGCCGTGGTCGCGGTCGTCGGGATGACGGCCTACCTGATTTCCCCGGTCTCCTGGGTGCACCACATGCACTGGGGCGTCGTGGTCATCGGGGCACTGCTGGGTGACGGCCGTGACCTGCGTCGTGTCGCAGCAGCCCTCGTCGGGGCCGTGCTGCTGTGGATCCGCATGCCCTGGTGGGGCGCGAACCTGCTGGCCGGCAACGAGGTCCCGAACGCCGTCGCCCGCATCGTCCAGAACTCGTACAGCTGGTGGGCCGTCCTCAGCCTCCTGGCCCTCTGGTTCCTCGTCGCCCGGAAACAGCAGTGGCCGGCAGAAGGCAACGAGCCGGCCTCCGAGGGAGAACTGAGCCCCGCGCGCACCTGATCCGGTGCGTCGCCCACCTCCGCGCACCTGGTCCGGTGCGCCGCCGATAGTCCGGATGCGCATGAGCCCAGACCGGCAGGAGGCTGGCGCTTGTGGTCGGCCGGACCCGTGTTCGGGCGGTTCCAGCCAACAGCGACCCCAGCTACTTCGTGATTGCGTGCATTCTTTGCGGCCTTCCCGCAACAAGTGCACACGATCACGCGCTGGGAGGTGAGGGGTGGGCGTCCCTCCTTGGCCGACCCCACCGACCCCACCAACTCCGGGCTGCCCCGGGAGCGGGGACGCGCGTCCGCAAGGGGTCGCTCCTACCCCGGGACCCGCACGATCAGGGCCAGTGGGTCCACCCAGGCCCTGAGGGACTGGGCCTTGCCGGCCGGGTCGCCGTCGAGCTGGGCGAACATGGGTTTGTCGGCGTGGATCTCGATCGTGCGGCAGCGGAAGTGCTCGACCGTGGCGTGGTTGCGGCGGGTCAGTACGGCGCCGACCACGGGCAGCCAGCCGGTCATACCGCGGGGCGAGACGACCACGACGTCCAGCCAGCCGTCGTCGGGGAGGGCTCCGGGCATGAGCTGGATGCCACCTTGCAGCATGCCGACGTTGCCGACCACGACGGCACGGATCTTGCGCTGCTGGACGGGGCCGTCGTCGACGCGCATGGTGACGGGGGTACGGCGGCCGCGTAGGCGGCCGGCCCCGGCGATCACGTAGGCGCCCCAGCCGATCTTCTTCTTCAGCTCGGGGGCGGTGGTGGCCATGACCTCCGCGTCGAAGCCCAGGCCGGACATCACCAGGAAGCTCTCCTGGCGGGGCGGGGTGCCGGGGGTCTCGGCCATCTCGACGTGGCCGATGTCGATGGTGCGGTTCCGTCCGGTGAGGGCGATGTGGAGGGACGACTCCAGCCGGTTGGGAGGGATACCCAGGTTGCGGGCCAGCAGGTTGCCGGTGCCGGCGGGGAGCAGGCCCATCGGGACGTTGGTGCCGGCGAGCGACCCGGCGACGACGCGGGTGGTGCCGTCACCACCGAAGGCGATGACCACCGAGGCCCCGTCGGCCACGGCCTTGCGGGTCTGACCGCGCCCCGGGTCTTCGATGGTGGTCTCCAGCCAGACCGGCGCCCGCCAGCCCAGGCGCCCGGAGAGCACCTCGATCTGCCTCCTGCGGGCGTCGTGGTCGTCCACCTTCTTGCCGTGCACGACCACGGCCGCCCGGGGCGCCTCGCTGGCACCGTCCGGGTTCTCGGTGGGACGGCTCCGGAAGAGCAGACGCCGCCGGGTCACGACCAGCGTGATGAGAACCACCACGGCGATCACGAGAACGGCGATGAGAACGACGTCCCTGAGGACATCGCTGCTGATCGACATGACGTGCACGTTATCCGGGGATCGAGCGTAGACCCGCCCAGACGCGGGGTGACGAGACACGCTGTTTACGTTGCGCTTGTCTGGCCTGGTCATCAATCGACCCCGGACCGTAACCTGAGGGCGCGTAAACTCTGCGGATGACAGACCACGTGATGGAGAACCGTCCCCGAATCGATCCAGCCGACATCTGGGCCCCGAAGCTGGTGGCGCTGGATATCGACGGCACGATCCTGGACCACGACCAGCGTCTGACCGACCGGGTCAGGGAGAGCGTGCGCGCGGTCGCCGATCTGGGCGTGCACGTGGTGATCGCCACCGGGCGTTCCTTGTACGAGACCGTTCCCGTGCTCGACCGGCTGGGTCTGGTCAACGGCTGGGCCGTCTGCAGCAACGGCTCCGTGACCCTGCGCCTCGACCCGATGGCGCCCGGCGGTTACGAGGTGTCCGACACGGTGACCTTCGACCCGTCCAGCGTGCTCACCCTGCTGCGGGAGCACCTGCCGACAGCTCTCTACGCGCTGGAGAACGGTTCCGGCGAGTTCCTGCTCACGGCTCCCTTCCCGCCCGGTGAGCTGGAGGGCCCGTACACCCGGGTCGCCACGTTCGAGGAACTCTGCGCCGAGAGCGCGTGCCGGGTGGTGGTGCGCAGTCCCGAGCACACGTCCGACGACTTCCTGGAGCTCACCCGTTCGATCGGGCTGCACGGTGTGAACTACGCCGTGGGCTGGTCGGCCTGGCTCGACCTGGCCCCGAACAGCGTCAGCAAGGCCAGCGCCCTGGAAGTCATCCGTGGTCGCCTGGCGGTGGACGCCGACGCCACGCTCGCGGTGGGCGACGGTCGTAACGACATCGAGATGTTCGCCTGGGCCGGCAAGGCGGTGGCCATGGGGAACGCGACAGACGACGTGAAGCCGCACGCCGATCTGGTCACCGGCACGGTGGCCGACGACGGACTGGCCGACGTGCTGGAGAAGCTGCTGGAGCGTTAATTCGCTCGCCACCTCCCGCGACCACGGACAGGATCGCCGTGGAGGTGGTTTCGTGACGCAGCACGAGGGAACGCCCGGGGACGCAGGGTCCGGCGACGCGCACGGGCGGCCGGTCGCCCTGGTCACCGGGGCCGGACGGCTCGCCGGGATCGCGGCGGGCATCGCGGTGCGGCTGGCCGCGGACGGCTTCGACGTGGCGACCACCCACTGGTCGCCCTACGACGAGCGGATGCCTTGGGGAAGGCAGCCGGCGGACGTCGAGAGTCTCGGGGAGAGCCTGCGGGCGGCGGGGGCGCGCACGCTGGCGGTGGAGGCGGACCTCAGCCTGCCCAGCACGCCCGGGGACGTCTTCGATGCGGTGAACGAGCGGATGGGGTCGGTCACGGCCCTGGTGATGTGCCACGCCGAATCGGTGGACTCCGACCTGCTGAGCACGAGTGTGGAGAGCTTCGACCGGCACTTCGCGGTGAACACCCGGGCGTCGTGGCTGCTGGTGCGCGAATTCGCGAAGCGGCTGGAACGACGGGAACGACAGGACGGCAACGCCCGCATCATTGCCCTCACCAGCGATCACACCACGTTCAACCTGCCCTACGGGGCAAGCAAGGGTGCGCTGGACCGCATCGTGCTGGCCGCGGCCCGGGAACTGGCACACCTGCGCCTCACCGCGAACGTGATCAATCCGGGGCCGATTGACACCGGCTGGATGAGCGACGAGCTGCGGCACGACCTGACGGCGAAGACCCCGGCGGGGCGCCTCGGGCAGCCCGGGGACACGGCCTCGCTGGTCTCGTTCCTCTGCTCGCCCGATGGTGGGTGGATCAACGGGCAGCTGCTCTGCTCCGACGGCGGGATCAACAGCTGAACCGGCTCTTCAGGATGCCGGGACGAACGGATCACGCGAGCATGGGGGCATGGCGCGTTTGCGCCGGTGAGATAGGAGTTCGCCGTGGATGTGTGGCAGTGGCTCGTGCTGGTTCTGGGGGTGCTGGTACTGCTGACAGCGGTCTTCTACGGCATCCAGGCCAGAAGGCGTAAGGGAAGCGTGCTGGCGCAGCGTTCGCGTGGCAGCCGGCCCGGTAACCCGTCCAACCCGCCGGGAGGTCGGTCATGAGCGTGCTGCTGCGCGCCGCCGATCTGGTGAAGCGCCCCGTGGTCACGCTGGCCGGTGACGACATCGCCCAGATCAAGGATGTCGTCTACTCATCGCTGTCCGGTGAGCTGGCGGGCTTCACCCTGAACGGCCGGGGCCTGTTCGCCGGGCCGTTGAAGAAGACGCTGCCCTGGGCCAACGTGCACGGTCTGGGCCCGGCCGCGGTGATGATCGTCGACGAGAGTCACCTCGCCGACCAGCGCGCCTTCGACGGCGAACTGGAGGGTGCCGGCGGTGTCGTGCTCGGCTCGGTCGTGCTCACCCAGGGCGGACGCAACCTCGGCACGGTCACCGACGTGGTGCTTTCCGTCGATGAGAAACGAACGGAAGCAGTCGGTTACGAGATCCAGCCGAGCGACAAGACGGCGCCGCGGCGGCAGTTCGTACCGCTGCCCGACGCGCTCTCGGTCTCGGGCGAGGCGCTGATCCTGCCCGACACCGCCATCGACTTCATCCGGGACGACCTGGCCGGTTTCGGTGCGGCGGTGGAGGAGTTCCGGGCCCGCCTGGGGCCGCACGCCGTCCGCCCGGCCGAAGCACCCGCGCAAGGCCGTACCGAAGAACAGACCACCGGGGAGCTGCCGCAGTGATCAGGTTCAGCGACATCTCGGGTAACCCGGTGATGGACACCTCCACCGCCACCACCGTGGGCCGGGTCGAGGCCCCGATCATCGATCCGGTCGCGCGCAAGGTGGTGGGCTTCCGGATCCGCAAGAGCGCGGGCCCGGGCAGCGTGCTGCTCTGGGGCGCACTGGCCGGTCTGGGCCCCGACGCCCTCACTGTGAACTCGGTGGAACGACTGGCCGCGCCTCCGGACGAGCTGAAAAGCCGTTCGGGAAAGAAGCTCGACGTGCTGAAACGCCGGGTGCTGACCGAGCACGGCCACCCGCTGGGCAAGGTGAAGGACATCGAGTTCGACCCGGCCGACGGGCGGGTGACGAGCCTGATGCTCAAGGACAGCTTCGTCGACGGTGGACGACTTCTCGGAATCGGTCAGTACGCCGTGGTGGTCACTGGCTGACTTTGCGCTTCGCGGTGGCTACCGTCGGTGTCATGGGGGTTGACCCGGAGGAGCAGGTCGCGGTCCTGCAGGCGCGCATCCACGATCGGCTCGCGGATCTGCATGCGATCAGCCAGGAGGTACGGGTCGGGCCGGGCCGGCCCGGGAACGGCCCGGACGAAGAACATCAGGGCGCCGAGGGGCAGGCCGACGACGTCTACGAGATCGACCTGACAGACGGCATCGATCTCACGGACAGCATCGACCTCACCGACAGCATCGACCTCACCGACGCCCGCCTCGACGAGGCGGGCGTTGAGGACGAGGACGACTGGCCGGACGGCGCGTACGAGGACAGCTACGCAGAAGACGACGATCTGCGTCACGCCGAGTCCGGTGACCTGCTGGAGGACAACTCCCGGTACCACCACCGGCCGAGGTCCGGCCCGGGCGGGGACAGCGGTGCCCGGCTGCGGAGAGACCGGGCCGGGGAAAGAAGTCCCGACCGCAGGCCCAGCCTGCAGGACGCTACGGACGCCGTCATCGAGGCCACCCGCGAGCTGATCAGCTACGAGCGCCGTCTGCCGCTGCTGCTCGACGCCGAGCCCCGCCGCCAGAGTCTGCTGATCGTGCGCTGGTCGGGTCTGGTGGCGGCGGCTGTGGCCCTGTCCTTGCTGGTAGGACCTCTGGTGGCCGCGTTGCCGCGCTGGTGGGTGCTGCCCGGCATCGCCAGCGGCGGAGCGGCCTGGCTGCTGCTGCGGCTACCCGTGCACCCGCCAGGCGACCGGCACCAGACGTTGCGGCCCGGCGCCGTCGTGGTCGCCGCCGGGGCCCTGCTCACGGCGTTCTGCGCGGCGGCGCACCTGCCGGCGTTCGTCGTGCTGCTCGGCATTGTGGCCATGGCCGCAGGAATCTGGCACGCCCAGCAGACACCGGTCCGGATCGGGGCCCTGCCCAGGAGGTTTCGCTGACATCATGGCCGTGATCAAGCCCCGCTCCGCGCCCGACACCGAGCTCCATCACGCCGTGGTGCAGTTGCGCCACGACGTGGAAGACCTGGGTGATGCGATTTCCGACCTGCCTCACCGCTTCGGCACTCTCAGCTCGTCGCTGGACGAGGTGAACAACACCCTGCAGCAGGTCGAAAGGCGCTCGCTGGAAGCTCAACTCGCGGCCCAAGACCTGGCTGCGCTGGTGAAACGGCTGAACGCCCGGGTGGAATGGCTGGAGCGGAACATCCGCCTGCAGGCCGAGGTGCCCGAGGTCGAGCTGGACGCCCTGGACCGGCGGGAGCTGGAACTGGCGCTGATCGCCGAGGAGGGGCACCTGGCCAAGGCCGGACTGCTGCAGCCGGCCGGACGTTCCTCGCTGGAGGCCGCCGTCGCCGCCCACGCCGCGGCCCTACGGCAGCACGCGCACCACCGGGATGTGGTGCTCGAGACCTCGGCGGTGCTCGCGGACTCCCATCGTGAGGAGCCCCGTCACGTCGCGGCCGCGGAAGAGTTCGAGATCGCGGTGGCGGGGATGACCGAGACCCGCACCCGCATGCATGACCTGGCGGCCCCGGCGCTGGAGGCCGCCGAACTGCTCGCCGCCGACGAGGAGAACCAGGTGGCCGTGGCCGACGTGGTGACCGAGGGGGAGCGGGCCTGGTCGGCGTTGCAGAACCGGTTACGCGTGCGGATCGCCGACGCTGTGGGCGGCGGGGCCCTGCTGCCCAGCTGGTTCACGTCGGTGCTCGGCCCGATGCCCGCTGCCCAGGACACCCGGGCCTGGATGGACGTGGCCACCAGCCTGCTGGCCTACCGGGCCACCTACGCGGTGACCGATCCCATCCTGGCCCTGGGCCTGCCCCCGGTCGACGGGGAGAATCCCCGCCGCCGGGCCTGGTACCACCAGCTCAGGCGACAGTTCGACGACCTGGACCGCGCCGCCACACCGTGACCACGCGTCTTCCATGCTCAGGCCGCCACCATCGAGACCGAATGCAGAACCGCCCCACCCGACCCCGACAACGAAGGACGCGGGGCCAGTTCGGTCTGGGAGAGCGCGGAGAACCCGATGGTGCGGGGTTGCGACGCCAGCTCGGCGAGACGCTCGGTCTCCAGCTCGAACCGGACCTCGGCCAGCAGATCCATCAGGTCCAGGCCCAGCGCCCCGCAGATCGACGCGAGTAACTCGGACGAGGCCTCCTTGCGGCCGCGTTCCACCTCGGACAGGTAGGGCACCGATACCCGGGCGGCCTCGGCGACGTCGCGCAGGGTGCGCTCCTGGCCGAGCCGGATCCGGCGTAGAACGGTCCCGATCAGGCCTCGCAGCAGCATGGCACCCTCCTCAGGCGGTTGCCCCCAAGCCTACGGCGCAACGCCGCCCGGATTGAGCTCCGGCCTGTCTGCCCGCAGCAGATCTCCCCGCGGCCGAATCACTGGAAGCCGGGTGCCGGAAGGGCCGACGGTGAAGGCATGACCGATGAGACCGCCACCGTGCCCGGCAATGCCCAGGTACTCGCCCGCCTGCTCAACGAGCGGATCGTCCTGCTCGGATCCGAGGTGCGCGACGAGAACGCCAACCAGATCTGTTCCCAGCTGCTCCTGCTCGCGGCCCAGGACCCGGACCGCGACATCTCGCTCTACATCAACTCTCCCGGCGGATCCGTCGACGCCGGGATGGCGATCTACGACACCATGCAGTTCATCAGCTGCGACGTCTCCACCACGGTGATGGGGATGGCCGCGTCGATGGGGCAGTTCCTGCTCACCTCGGGGGCCCCGGGCAAGCGGTTCGCCCTGCCGCACGCCCGGGTGATGATGCATCAGCCGCACGGCGGGGTCGGGGGTTCGGCCACGGACATCCGGATCCAGGCCGAGCAGATGATCAAGATGAAGCAGCAACTCGCCCGGCTCACCGCGGAGCACTCCGGCCAGCCCCTGGAGCGGATCGAGGCCGACGCCGACCGTGACCGCTGGTTCACGGCCACCGAGGCGGCCGAGTACGGCCTCGTCGACCGGGTGCTGGCGCATCCGGGAGTGCCCCGAACCTGAGCACCGGTCGGCGCGCTACGGGAAAATGTCCCGACCAGGCTGATGCGCTGGTGAGATGGCTCACTTACTATCGGCGACATGTCCTCGATGAAGCGGATCGGAGCGCTGGCGGCGGTTCACGAGAACTTCCTCGCAGCCCCCACCTCGCCGCTGCCGGATCTGATCCGGCCGGTCGTCGCCGACAGCTGGCGTCGTTCGCTCGCCCTCGGCGTTGATCCGCAGAGTGAGGCCGCCCCTCTGGACATGCCCGAGAACGAGCTCGCCGACTACCGCGCCAATCATCCGCTCGCCGCGATGATGCCGCTGATCCGGCGTCTGCTCACCGACGACGCGGACGAGGCCGGTCACATCGTGGCCGTGGGTGATGCCCTCGGCCGGCTGCTGTGGGTGGAGGGTCACCACCGCCTGCGCAGCCGGGCCGAGAACATGCAGTTCGTCGAGGGATCGCTGTGGAGCGAAGGAGCCGCGGGTACCAACGCCCCCGGCACCGCGCTGGCCCTGCGGCGCCCGGTGCAGATCAGCGCGGGCGAGCACTTCGGCCTGGGCGTGCAGTCGTGGAGTTGTGTGGCCGCCCCGGTGCACCACCCGCTGACCGGTGACCTGCTCGGCGTCATCGACCTGACCGGCGGTCCGGACGTCGCCGGACCCCGCACCCTGGCACTGGTGCGGGCCTGCGCCGCCGCGGTGGAGGCCGGGCTGCAGCTGCGCACCACACCGGTGGCCGCGATGCCGGCACCCCGAAAACCCGCAGCCCGCCTGAGGCTGCTGGGCGCCAAGGCCGGCACGATCGAGTTCGACGGCCGCAGCGTCGACCTCTCACGCCGCCACACCGAACTGGTCTGGCTGCTGGCCAGCGCCCCCCACGGCCTCTCCGCCCAGGCCATCGACGTCGCCCTGCATGACGAGGGCGAGCACCTCATCACCGTTCGGGCCGAGATCAACCGATTGAGAAGGGTTCTCGGACCGTCCCTGCTCTCTTCCCGCCCCTACCGGCTGAATCTGCCGATCCAGACCGATATCGCCCAGGTGCGCGAGGCCCTCGCCGAAGGCCGGGTGGAGCAGGCGCTGGAACAGTTCACCGGCAGCCCTCTCCCCGGCTCAGATGCCCCCGGAATTCGTTCCCTGACCGACGAATTCGTCTGCGAGGTGCGGGAGGCCGTGCTCGCCTCGGGAAGCGCCGCGGTGCTGGAACGCTGGGTGCGTCTGTCCGAGGGCAGCGACGACGCCGCGGCCTGGCAGGCCCTGGTCCGGATCCTGCCGGCCGGGTCGCCCCGCCTGGCGCTCGCCCGGGCCCGACTGGGCCGACTGGGCTAAAAGCCCTGCTGACAACGTCGGTCCGCAACGTCGCTGCAACCTTCGGGGACTTAGCGTCGGCCCCAGCTTCGGTCCAACGACGGCCCGAAGAAGCGTCGGAGGTTATCCATGGCTGTCATCGCAGCGCCCGGCCAGCCGGGCAGCCCCACCACTTACGCCTCTCGCTACGACAACTGGATCGGCGGGCGCCGCGTCGCCCCGGTCAAGGGTCAGTACTTCGAGAACCCCAGCCCCGTCAACGGAAAGATCTTCTGCGAGATCGCCCGCGGCACCGCCGAGGACATCGAGCTCGCCCTCGACGCCGCACACGCCGCCGCGCCGGCCTGGGGCCGCACCTCGGCCGCCGAGCGCGCGAACATCCTGAACAAGATCGCCGACCGGATGGAACAGAACCTCGAGGCGCTCGCCGTCGCCGAGACCTGGGACAACGGAAAACCGATCCGCGAGTCCCTGGCCGCCGACCTGCCGCTGGCCATCGACCACTTCCGCTACTTCGCCGGTGCGATCCGGACTCAGGAAGGCTCGATCAGCCAGCTCGACGAAGACACCGTGGCCTACCACTTCCACGAGCCGCTGGGCGTGGTCGGGCAGATCATCCCGTGGAACTTCCCGCTGTTGATGGCGGTCTGGAAGCTCGCGCCCGCGCTGGCCGCCGGTAACGCAGTGGTGCTCAAGCCGGCTGAGCAGACCCCGGCGTCGATCATGCACTGGATCGACCTGGTCGGTGACCTGCTGCCCGACGGGGTGCTGAACATCGTCAACGGGTTCGGCGTGGAGGCGGGCAAGCCGCTGGCCTCCAGTTCCCGGATCAGCAAGATCGCCTTCACCGGGGAGACCACCACCGGTCGGCTGATCATGCAGTACGCCAGCCAGAACATCATCCCGGTGACCCTGGAGCTGGGTGGCAAGAGCCCGAACATCTTCTTCGAGGACGTCGCCGCCCAGAAGGACGCCTTCTACGACAAGGCGCTCGAGGGTTTCACCATGTTCGCGCTGAACTCCGGCGAGGTCTGCACCTGTCCCTCACGCGGGCTGATCCAGTCGAGCATCTACGACTCGTTCCTGGCCGACGCCACCGAACGCACCAAGGCGATCGTGGCCGGCAACCCGCTGGACACCGACACCATGATCGGCGCCCAGGCCAGCAACGACCAGCTCGAGAAGATCCTCTCCTACTTCGAGATCGGCAAGGCCGAGGGGGCCACGCTGGTCACCGGGGGCACGCGGGCCGACCTGGGGGGTGACCTGTCCGGTGGTTACTACGTGACGCCGACGATCTTCACCGGTGACAACTCGATGCGGATCTTCCAGGAGGAGATCTTCGGGCCGGTGGTCTCGGTAACGAAGTTCGACAGCCAGGACGAGGCGATGAAGATCGCCAACGACACGCTGTACGGCCTGGGAGCCGGGATCTGGTCGCGGGACATCAACACCGCTTACCGATTCGGGCGCGGCATCCAGGCGGGCCGGGTGTGGACGAACAACTACCACGCCTATCCGGCAGCCGCGGCGTT
Source organism: Kineosporia sp. NBRC 101731 (assembly GCF_030269305.1). Taxonomy (NCBI): domain Bacteria; kingdom Bacillati; phylum Actinomycetota; class Actinomycetes; order Kineosporiales; family Kineosporiaceae; genus Kineosporia; species Kineosporia sp. NBRC 101731. The sequence continues at coordinate 90,453 of NZ_BSTC01000001.1, read as the reverse complement.
CGGCGGTTACAAGGGCTCGGGTATCGGCCGCGAGAACCACAAGATGATGCTCGACCACTACCAGCAGACGAAGAACATGCTGGTCAGCTACTCCCCGAACAAGCAGGGCTTCTTCTGATCGATGGACGCGCACCCCGGGCCGGGCTGGGCCGGCCCGGGGTGCTGGGGCGCGGGACTGCGGACGCGCGCCCGGGGCGGAACGGCTGCCGGCCATGTCCACGTGGGATGGTCGGCAGCCGGTTCCGGGGTGACACTGGCCGAAGGAGGTGGCGGACATGACTGAAAGTGCCTCGCTGGAGGCTCAACTGGCTGATGCGGGGAAAGACGACCCGTACACCCGGGTGGCCTTCACCCCGGCCGCGGTCCAGATGCTGCACACCCTGCGCGAGCAGCACGGCCCGCTGATGTTCCACCAGTCCGGCGGCTGCTGCGACGGTAGTTCCCCGATGTGTTACCCACTGGGTGATTTCATCACCGGCGACAGCGACGTGCTGCTGGCCGAGCTCCCGCTCGAGGCGGAGAAGGTGCCGATCTGGATGTCCCGCAACCAGTTCGAGTACTGGAAGCACACCCATCTCACCATCGACGTGGTTCCCGGTCGCGGGGCGGGATTCTCGTTGGAGGCTCCGCACGGTGTGCGCTTCCTGATCCGCTCGCGTCTGCTCACCGACGTAGAGCTGGAAGCATTGAACTGAAACTCCATGGAGGACGCCCACGACAGCTGTCGTGGGCGTCCTCCCTTTTGGTCCGTCAGTGCTGGGCCAGGATGGCCACACCCTCCTGCTGCGTGGTGGCGTAGGCGATCGGCGCGCCGGAGGCGTCGGACGAACGCTGCATCTGCATCGCGACCAGCGGGTTGTCCAGCAGGATGACGGCGTAGCGGATACCCAGCTGGCTGGCCGGCCCCATCGTCTCCTCGATCTGGGCCTGCACTTCGGGCGTGGTGGCGCCCAGTTGACTCATGTCGCAGATGACCGTCCACCCCGGCTTGTTCTCGTGGAAGGCAGCCCCCAGCTCACTGGCGTAGGCCTTGGCCGTGGGCAGGTCGAAGTTGCCGCGCAGCGCGATGTCGAGCCGGTTCGCGGCCCGGTCCCAGGCGATCGAGTAGGAGGCCGGCGGGATGTCGGCTTCCGGCAGCGACAGGGCAGAGACGACGTCCTTGAGCTCACCGGCCAGTCGGGCCACCTCGCTGACCGCCTTGTGGTTGCGAAGGGCACCGGTGGTTGCGGAACTGGACCGGTCGGCCACCACAGCCATCGACCCGGCGATCGATTCGGCCTGACCGGCCACCTCGGCGGTGGCGCGAGCGGTCTCCTGCGCCAGTTGCTTGACCTCCTCGGCCACTACGGCGAAACCCTTGCCCGCGTCCCCGGCGCGGGCGGCCTCGATGGTGGCGTTCAGGGCCAGCAGGTTGGTCTGCTCGGCGATCTGGCCGGCATTGCCGCTGGTGTCCTGCACGCCGTCGCTGATCGTGGCGCCGGCGGCAGACATCTCCTGGTCGGCGATGAGCAGCAGGTCGACGGCCGGGCCGAGCGGGCGTCGGTGTTCAGCCGGCCGACCGATCGGTCCAGGCCCCGGCCGAGTACGCCGGCGATGACGGCGACGGTCAGACCACAGGCCAGTGAGGCCGCGGCCGGAGCGCCCAGCACCGGAAGAACTCCGGTGACAACGGCACCGACCCCGGTGACAGCGATCAGGGGAATGCTACGGGGGCGGGGCATCGTCGGATCAGGCGTGGCGGCCGCAGATTCTCCATCGAAGATTAGGGGATCCCACTATCGGCAGCTGTGGGGGCAAGATCCATCGCTGAGTGAGACTGTCGGCCGTCTGGCCCCATCTGTCCGGGCGCTCCCGATCCGGGCGCCCCCCACAACGCCGAACGGGCCGGTCGTGCACAGACTCTCCCGATCTGGCCGACCGGAACCATGCGTCCCACTCGGCATGATGGGCTCAGGTCACCGGTCAGCTCGGCAGGACGGGCCGGGATTCAACGGGAGGGTGTGAGGGCGGGGTGGACGAGCGCGATCAAGCGGGTCGGCTGAAGGACGGCCAGGCGGCAGGCCGCGGAGAGCTCCACGTGAAGCACCGGGACCGACTGGAACTCGCCGGTCTGCCGTCGATCCCACGGCAGCACCCGGTGCGGCGCACCCGGGTGGCCATCGTGGACGACCACCGGCTGATGCTGGACGGCCTCACCACCTGGCTGACCACGCGGGCCGACGACCTGGACGTCGTCATCGCCGTCACCGAGTTCCGGGAGCTGGTGCGGCATCCCCGGTTCCCGGTGGACGTGGTGCTGCTCGACATCGATCTGGGTGACGACGTGCCGGCCAGCGCCAAGATCGTCGAGTTGTCGGCGGCGGGTGTGGCCGTGGTGGTGGTCAGCACCTTCTCCGACCCCCGCCGGGTGCGCGAGTGCGTCTCGGCCGGAGCACTGGGATACGTGCCGAAGAGCGAGAACGCTGACGAGATGGCCCATGCGGTGCGAGCGGCCGCCCGGGGTGAGGGGCACGTGACCCCGGCCCTGGCGGCGATGCTCGTGGCGGACGAGCACGGTGAGCCCGGCCCCGCGCTGAGTCCGCAGGAGCGCCGTGCGCTGGTGCTCTACGCCTCTGGTCTTCCGCTGAAAACCGTTGCCCGACAGCTGGACATCTCGGTGGAAACGGCCAAGACCTACCTCACCCGGGTGCGCGAGAAGTATGCGCACGCCGGACGCGAGGCCCGCACGAAGATCGCGTTGCACCGGCGCGCGGTCGAGGACGGTCTGCTGCACGACGGCGAGGGTTTCCGGGACGACTGACGTCCCCGGAAGGTGGGGCGTGCCGACCGATCGGTCGGGCGCCTAACGTGGATACCGGCCGGGACGCCGCGGGGGGTGTCCGGCGAGGCGAGGACCGGGCCCTGCGGATCCGGCCCGGTACCCATGGCCTCGGCGCCGGGCGGCGTCGCGAAGGATGTCGTGCCCGCCCGGCGCTTCCCCCTTGCCGTAAAAGGTCTCAGCCGCGTGGGGTCTCAGCTGATGCGGGACCAGAATTCGGCCTGCACGCCGATGCTCTCCAACCAGCCCGCCTCGCCGATCTTCACCAGGTCCTCCCCGCGCAGTACCAGCGCGTCCAGGACATCCACACCCTCGGCCACGTCCAGGGCATCGAGCACGGCGGGCACATCGCCCGGCGCCACGGTGATGCCGTACTCGTACTGCGAGACATCTTCCCCGAAGAGGGCGGCCGCGTCCGTGTCCTCCCCGAGGATCACCAGCGAGCCCTCTTCGAGGGTGGCCGTGACCGTGAGCGTGCCCTCGGCCCAGACCGTGACCTCGCGCTCCTTCTCCAGACCCATCAGGCCTTCGAGTGCCTCCAGGGCCTCTATGCCTTCCAGGATCTCCGAGCCCTCGAAACCCTCGGGGTCTTCCGGGCCAGTCACGCCGTCCACGCCGTTCATGGCCAAAACGGTAGGCCATCGGTCTCCAGATCCAGCCATCGGACGATGTGGCCCGCCTCGGGCGTTCGCACACCCGGTCGGGCAGGGCAGGATGTGCGCATGCGAATGGTTGCGTGCGATCTCGACGGCACGATCGTGCGTAAGGACGGCCGGATCTCGCCTCGGACCCTGGCCGCGCTGACCGCCTGTGAGCGGCTGGGCGTGCACGTGGTGTTCGTGACCGGCCGGCCGCCGCGGTGGATGGAGCCGATCGTCGAGATGACCGGGCATCAGGGCCTGGCCCTGTGCGGGAACGGCGCGGTGGTGCTGAACCTGGCCACCGGCACCGTGGTCAGCAGCCGGGCCCTGACCCTGCCCACGGTCGTGGAGGTGACCCGGCGTCTGCGCGAGGCGATCCCGGGTGCGGCGTTCGCTCTGGAGACCCTGAACGGCTACCGCCGCGAGCCCGGCTACGTGGCCATGCACCCGGCCGCGCAGGAGGCTCAGGCAGCGCCGCTGGACCAGCTGCTGTTCGACTCCCCGACCGTGGTGAAGGTGCTGTGCAAGCAGTCGGCCGAGCACTACGGCGAATTGGACTCCGACGAGCTGCTGGTGCTGGCTCGGGGCACCCTCGGTGACCTGGCCGAGGTGGTGCACTCCGATCCCCTGGCCCACATGCTCGAGATCTCGGCCCCCGGAGTGACCAAGGCAACGGCCCTGGCCTGGCTCGCCGGTGAACTGGGGGTGCAGGCCGACGAGGTGATCGCGTTCGGCGACATGCCCAACGACATCCCCATGCTGACCTGGGTCGGAACCGGATATGCCATGGCCGGGGGGCACCCTGACGCGATTGCCGCTGCGTCACGTCAGGCACCGCCTTGTGACCAGGACGGGGTCGCTCAGGTGATCGAGTCCCTGCTGGCCGGCCTGGACCACAAGGTCGGCAGGTAGATTTCCCGCATGGCAGCGGAACGACGGCTCAGCGTGGACTGGCCGGCCTGCAAGGGCCACGGTCTGTGCGCCGAGCTCGTTCCCGAGTTGATCACCCTGGACGAGTGGGGTTACCCGATCCTGGCCGATCGCGCCGTCACCCGCGGCGTGCAGTCGAACGCCAAGCGGGCGGTCGCCGCCTGCCCCACGCTCGCGCTGGTGCTGGAGGAGCAGGAAATCTCCAGCACACCGCGGGCAGCCGATCCGATCTCGGGGGCCATCGCCGGATTCGCGCGCACTGAACCGGTCCGGTCGCCCTCGCCGACGCCACAACCGGCCCGGTCGGCCCCAGCGACACAGCCGGTCCGGTCGGCCCCCCTGACACAGCCGGTCCAGCGCGCCCAGCCACAACCCGTTCAGCGGGCCCAGCCGCAGCCGGTCCAGCGGGCCCAGTCACAGCCGACCCAGTCGCAGCCGGTCCAGCCGACCCGTCGTGGCCGGCAGGCGCCGTCCCGGCCGATCCCGGCGGACGACCCGATCACCGGTGCCATCCAGGCCGTCACCGGCCCGAACGCGGTGCCGCGGCGTACCCCGCCGACCGGTATGGCCCGGCACGCCACCCCGGCCTACGGCCAGCCTTCTCTGATATCGGAACCGGACGCCGAAGAGGCCTATCACCCGTTCTTCGACGGGTACGACGCCCAGGAGCGGCCGCCGGCCCAGCCCCGATCCCGGCGTGAGGCCAGGAACAAGAGCAAGCGCTAGTCGACCGCCCACGTCACGTCGAGGGCAATTGGTCAGATGACCGCGCCCTCGACCATCTCGCGCACCTGCTTCACCGTGCGGCGGGCCGCATCGATGTGGTCACGCACCCCGTCCGCGTCTTTCATGCGGACCGCGACGCGCGTCATCATCGCCGACTCCGACGCCCGCCCGCACAGCGTGGCGGCGCGGGCGAGGCGGCGGTGCACGTCGAGATAGACGTCACCGGGCCCGACCGGAACGTCGGGGCCTTCGCTGGGGGCGGCCGCCTGGGCGTGCTCGCAGGCCTCCCGCACCAGTTCGAGGATCTCGTCGAGGTCTTCACCGATCTCCGCGAGCTCCATGCGGACCGGCCGGGAAGGCACGACATCGATGACCGCCCGGTAACGACGCACACCCCGAGCGAACCGATCGTGCACGCGACGCCACACGCCGTGACCGAGGGGGGCCGAGCCGATGGCCGGCGTCCGGATCCAGTCGAGCATCCTCACGGCGATACCTTCGTTCCCTGTCTGCCTGCCGACCCTGATCGTCTACAGGTACTGGCCGGTGCCGCCGGGACCGGCTTGCTGCGCGCCCGGCAGTCCTTCGGCCGCCACCTGACCGGGGCCGCCCGGGAGGGCGCGGCGCATCTGCTCCAGCTGCGTGCGGGCTGCCATCTGCTGGGCGAACAAGACGGTCTGGATGCCGTGGAACAACCCTTCCAGCCAGCCGACGAGCTGGGCCTGGGCGATGCGGAGCTCGGCGTCGGTCGGGGTGGTGTTGCTGTCGAACGGCAGAACGATCGAGCGGAGTTCCTCGACCAGCTCGGGAGCCAGGCCGTCTTCCAGCTCTTTCAGTGACCGCTCGTGGATGCCGGCGAGGCGGGCGCGGCCGGCCTCGTCGAGAGGGGCGCTGCGCACCTCTTCCAGCAGCTGCTTGATCATGCTGCCGATCCGCATGACCTTGGCGGGCTGCTCGATCTGGTTCGCCGGGTTGGTCTCGCGGTTGCTCGGGCCGGTGACCGCCATGCCCTCCGCCGTCACCACAACGACTCGCTCGTCCGGAACGCCGGCCGATTCGTCCAGGCCCGAGTCGGACATGTCGGTTACGTCCCCAGTATCGGCAGACGGGTGCGGCTGGCTGGTCATGCCTCCATCGTGCCCTGCCGGAGGGGCCCACGCGAGGCGTTCGGCCCTCAAGGAGCCGGATCTCCACCGCTCGGTTCCGGTGAGGATCGTCCGCTCGGCCGATGAAGAGCCCTAACTCACTGTTAAGTGAGCTTGGTCATAGCTGCACCCGAATCCGTTCAGCCTTCAACTTCAGCTACGGAAAGTAATGAAAAAGGCAGTCCCGTGGCTAAGGTTCGCTGCAGCAACCACTCGGTGTCAGCCGGTGTCAGGTGGTCAGCAGGATCTTCCCGACGTGCTGCGAGCCCGCCATGATCCGGTGTGCCTGCGCGGCCTCGGTCATCGGCAGCCGGGCGTGGATCACCGGCTTCACCACGCCCGAACTGAGCAGGGGCCACACGTGCTGACCGACGCTCGCCATGATCGTTTCCTTCTCGCCGGCGGGCCGCGCGCGGAGGGTGGTGGCGATCAGGGCGGCCCGGCGGGACATCAGATGGTTCAGGTTGAGTTCGGTCTTCGCGCCGCCCTGCATGCCGATCACAACGATGCGGCCGCCGTAGGCCAGGGACCGGAGATTGCGCGACAGGTAGGAGGCCCCCATGTTGTCGAGCACGACGTTGGCGCCACGGCCACCTGTCGCCTCGGCCACGGCCTCCACGAAGTCCTGCTCGCGGTAGTTGATGAGGATCTCCGCGCCCAGATCACGGCAGCGTTCGAGCTTCTCCTGCGTGCCGCAGGTAACCGCCACCTTCGCACCGATCTGCGTGGCCAGCTGGATCGCCATGGTGCCGATGCCGCTGCTGCCGCCGTGGATGAGCAGCACCTCACCCGGGCGCAGGCCCGCCGCCATGAAGACGTTGCTCCACACCGTGGCCGTGACCTCGGGCAGCGCGGCCGCGTCGACCAGGTCGACGTCTTTCGGCACCGGCAGGACCTGCCCCTGCGGCACCACCACCCGCTCGGCGTAGCCACCGCCGCTCAGTAGCGCGCACACCTGATCGCCGGGCGTCCAGTGGTCGACGTCGGCGCCGACCGCACTGATCGTCCCGCTGACCTCCATACCGGGCCACTCCGGCGAATCGTCCGGGGGCGGGTAGTGGCCGGCGCGCTGCAGAAGGTCGGCCCGGTTCACGCCGGCGGCGGCGACGTCGATGAGCACTTCGCCCGCGCGCACGGTCGGATCGGGTACGTCCTGGACGCGGAGCACGTCGGGCTCGCCGAACTCGGTGATGACCACGGCCTTCATGAAGTAGGACGATACGGCCGCAGGTGCTCCGGATCGTGGAGCTGAGCACGAGCGTTCTGCGCGTGGCGGGTGATCGTGCCACCGCGGTGCGTGATCGAATGCCGATTGCGCTGCGACTTAATCACCGGGCCGCCCGCGCCGAAACCCTCACGGTGCCTCACACCGGTGAACGACGGCTGCTCGGACTACTCGCGCTGCCGGTCCTCGTGCTCGACGTGGTCTGTGCCCTGGGCGTGGCCATGGCGAACGACGGCACCGCGCGTACGGTCCTTCTCACGATCCTGGGTCTCGGTCTGGTGCTGACACTCGTCACCCTGACCCTCGGGCCCGGGTTGACCCGTCCGGCGCCGGTGGATCAGTCGGACATCGAGTCGCCGTTGCCGAGAACGGTCATGCCCCCGGCCGATCCTTCCGCGATGAAGCCGGTGCCCGAGCCGCACGCGCCGGTGTCGGCCTTCGGCTACGAACCCCTTCCTGCCCCTGGCCCCACGGTCGAGTCGGTCTCGGAAAACCCTTCCACGACCGTCGCCGCCGGTCCGCCCACCGGCTTGCTGGTCGAGGTGGCACGCCGGAACCAGACACTGGTGGCCCGTCAGCTGGCCGGTCTCGAGCAGCTGGCCTTCAGTGACGTGGGCCGTGGCCTGAACCGGGTGGCAGCCATCTCGCGGTTGGAGCACCTGGCCATGGGGCTGCGCCGCAACGGCGAGTCGCTCATGGTCATGGTCGGCGGCGAGCCGGAACGGCGGATGCCCGGTGCGGCCACGTTGTCCGAGGTGCTCGCCGTGGCGGTCGGCGAGATCGAGAACGGTTCCCGCGTCACCGTGTCGGCGGAGGTGGACCACCGGGTGCGTCCGCACCTCGCCCTGCCACTCGTGCATCTGTTCTCGGTGTTGCTCGAGAACGCGACGGGCTATGCGTTCCCGGCCGGGGGCGTGCAGGTGCGGGTCCAGGCGGAGGTCCAGCCCGGCGCCGACCTGGTGCGGGTGCTGATCGAAGACTCCGGACCCGGTTTCTCGTCCGCCGATCTGGAGACGGCCAACCGCAGCCTGAGTGATCCCGGCATCTCGACCGCCGAGATCGGCTCGCTCGGTCTGGGGCTCTTCGTGGCCGGCCGGCTCGCTCGGCAGGTGCCCTGCACGGTGCAACTGGCCCAGGCCGTCGGCGGCGGCGTGCTCGTCACGGTCGGGCTGCCCGAGGGCACCTTCGTGCCGGGCACGGGTTCACCGATCACCACTACGGACGAGGCACCTCCCCCTTCGGTGGTGCCCGACCAGGACGCGTACTCGTACTACGACGACTACACCGACCTGCCGGAATATGTCGGGCGGCAGGGGTATGCCGATCGGGCGCCGTTGGAGGACGACCGCCAGACCCGTCCGGAGGTCCCGGTGGAGGAACTGCCCGCGCCGGTGTCGCTGTCCGGCCCGCTGTCGCTGGATGCACCGTTCGGTGCGAACGCTCCGGTCGATGCCCCATCCGCAGCAGAATCATTCGAAGCTCCAACGGTCCCGCAACCGCGTCCGCGGGGACGCCGGGAGGCGGAGCTGAAGACGTTCTTCGATCCGATCACGCCTTCCGGGACCACCGCACCGGATTCGGAACTGTTGTCCGACGTAGCAATTCAGCACGATCCGATGCAGCGTGATTCGGCCTTGCACGGGTTGGGCCAGTACGACCCGATCCCGTACGAGCCGGTTCAGCAAGAGCCGGCCCGGGGTCGGCGGGTCGCACCCGGACCGGTCGTGCCGGAGCCGGTGGAAGTGGCCTGGCCCACAGGCCCCCTGGGCGATGCGGGTCGGTCGGATCAGGCCTGGGCCGCACCGGGATCGATGGCGCCGGAGCCGGCGGGGGCGTTCTGGGGGCCGGGGCCCCTGACCGAGTCGGTCCGGCCGGAACCGGTTCAGGGTCGTCGGGCCGGGGCCGGACCGGGTGTCCCGGAGTCGGTGGAGTCGCTCTGGGCGCCGGAGCCCCGGGCTGGGTCGGTTCAGCCCGAGCAGGTCTGGGGTGAAGCGGTTCAGGGTGGTGCGGTCGCATCCGGGTCGGGTGTGCCGGCCTCGGTGGAGGACGCCTGGGGGCACGGGTCCCGGGGAGGGCCGGTTCTGCCGGAGCAGGTCTGGACCGACCCGCTCGCATCGGGGTCGGGTGTGCCGGCGTCGGTCGAGGCGGCGTGGGCGCAGAGGTCCCCGGTCGAACCGAGCCGGCCTGAGCCGGTCTGGGCTGATGCGGTTCAGGGTGGTCCGGTGTCCTCTGCGCCGGTTGCGCCCGGTCCGGTGGAGTCGGCCTGGGTGCCGGAACCTCGGGTTGGGTCGGGTCTGCCGGGGCCGGTCTGGGCTGATGCGGTTCAGGGTGGTCCGGTGTCCTCTGCGCCGGTTGCGCCCGGTCCGGTGGAGTCGGCCTGGGTGCCGGAACCTCGGGTTGGGTCGGGTCTGCCGGGGCCGGCCTGGGCCGATGCGGTTCAGAGGGGTCCGGTCGCATCCGGGTCGGTTGCGGCGGGGTCGGGGGAAGCGGTCTGGACGCCGGGGTCTCCGGTCGAACCGGGTCTGCCCGGGCCGGTCTGGCCCGATGCGGTTCGTGGTCCGGTCGCACCCGGGCCGGTTGCGCCCGAGTCGGTGGAGTCGGCGTGGGCGCCAGGGCGCCAGGGTGAGTCGGTTCAGCCGGAGCAGGCCTGGGACCACCCGGTCCCGGGCGGATCGTTCGGGTCAGATCCGGGCTCGTTCGACCCGGCCTCGTTCGGTCCTGGCTCATCCGGACCGATGGCGACTGAGCTGCCTGAGCTGCCTGAGCTGCCTGAGCCGGTCGAGCCGGTCGAGCCGGTCGAGCCGGTCGAGGCGGGCTGGATGCCTGAGCCTTGGAACGAGGTCCGGCCGGAACCGTTGCCGGCGGCCGAGGAGGCCCGTCCGTACCCGACCCGGGCCCAGCTGCGCCGGCAACGTCAGGCCGAAGAAGTACGTGCGGCCCGGGGAACCTCACTGCAGGAGAACGGACCGCAGGCGCCCCACCTGACGCACTCGGCACTCGACGACCCTGATTTTCAGGTGTCTGGACCGGAGATGCCGCCCCTGATTCCTTCGCAGACCGCGGCTCCTGAGGACGAGCCGGGGTTCGAGGAGCAGCCGGTGCCCGAGGGGCACCCGGGCGGGGTTCGGGCCGGTGAGGGTTCGCCGAGGCCGGCCGGCCAGCCGGTTCAGGCCGGCCCGTCGCAGCGGCCGGTGCCGCGCCACGCGGCGGCCGGACCGGTGCCCATGGTCAGCGCCAGTCGCTCGAGCCTGACCTCCACGGCGCCGACGGAGGCCGCCCAGCAGCGCGCCACCCAGGTGCGCTCGATGTTGTCGGGGCTGCGCAGCGGTGCCGAGAGGGGCCGTCGGTCGGCGCGGAACGGGCAGGAGCCCGGCGTGCCTCAGCCGCGTCACTCGAACAACCCTGATGAATAAGGTTTTCCGGGATAGATCCGGATCTTTTTAATGATCGCTGTCGATATGCACGTATGGTGGGGCCGTGGTCGACACCGCCGATGACCGTCACCCGCAGGTGCCGCCGCTGCTCCGACGCATACCGGTGCAGCTCCCGGCGCTGTTGCTGCTGGCTGTCTGCGTCGTGGCCTTCGTCGCGCTCTACCTCGACGTCTCCCCGACGGCCAGGGGCATCCTGGGTGCCGTTGCGGTCGGGCTTTTCGCCCTGGCTGTGGGCTGCCTACGGATGTATCTCGAGGTCGACGACGAGGGCGTGGCCGTGCGCTATCTGCTGCGCGAACGCTGGGCCACCTGGTCCGAGATCGAGCGCATCGAAATTGCCTCGGGCATCAGGGGTTCGGAGTCCATTCGGGTGGTGCTGAAGAGTGGCGTCCTGATCGACGTGCCGCCGCCCCTGCTGCAGCCGACGGCTCCGACCAGCCGTCCGAGGGCGCTTGCACGGCTGCGTGGCACGCTGTCGGAGATCGAGGCCCGACGCCCCGACGCCTTCCGGTCTCCTGGCTAGCGCCCTAATATCCCTGAGCGAGAAGGTCAGTCAACGTCGACGCCTTTCATGGATGAGGTGCGCTGTGGCAACGATGGCGGACGTCGCGCGCCGGGCCGGCGTGTCGGTCAGTACCGTGTCGTACGCCCTGTCCGGTACCCGCCCGATCTCGCTCACCACCCGTCGGCGCATCGAGCAGGCCATGCTGGACCTGGAGTACACGCCGAACGCTTTCGCCCGGGGGCTGAAGAGCAAGCGCAGCCACATCATCTCGCTGCTGCTCCCGGCCCATCCCGGTTCGCCGCAACCGAGCTCGCTCGAATACATCCTCGGGGCAGCGGATCACGCCCAGCGGTGCGGGTACCACCTGATGCTCTGGACGGCCGACGTGGAGGCCGTCGACGATCTGACCCAGTTCGCCGGGCAGGGGCTCGTGGACGGTGCGCTGCTGATGGAGGTGCGTGCTGAGGATCCCCGGATCCAGGTGCTGGTGGATGCCGGGGTGCCGTTCACGATGATCGGCCGCAACGCCGATCCGGCCGGCCTCGATTTCGTGGATGCGGATGCCGAGCAGACGGCGGAGGCGGCTGTTCAGCATCTGATCGACCTGGGACACCGGCAGCTGGGATTCGTCGGCGGGCCGAGCGTCCGGAATCCCGTCAAGAATGCCATTTTGCAAGCGGTGAAGCGGGCGGACCCGGGCATTAATGTTGATCTTGTGCCGGTGGAGGCCGAGTGCTCGACCGAGGGCGGCAGGAGCGCTTTTGCCTGGCTGCTGGATTCCTCGCCCAAGATCACCGGAATTATCGTCGCCAATGAGCAAGCTGTTTCCGGACTGATCCGGGCATCTGCGGACTTCGGGAGGCGAATTCCCGATGACCTGTCCATGATGTGTCTGGACATGCCCGCGCATGTCGCCGAACTGATCACGCCACCGATGACGACCGCCGGGCCGTCAGCGGCCGAGATCGGCCGGGCGGCCGTGGATATGTTGCTGCGTCGACTCGACGGCGACGTGGCTCCGGCCAGGCAATTGCTCTTCAGGGGGGAACTGAATCTTCGGGGCTCATGCGCCCCGGCGCACGATGTCGATCATCAGGCGATATCAGACAGGTAGTAAAGATATTCGACGACGCCGAAACCTGCAGTGATCACCTCAGGTTATGTGAGCGTTCACGTATAACGGGTTGATCGCCGCACGTTCACCGGCGTTGACAGGTGAATCGGTGAGGTCTTAACTTCCCTGAAATAGTCGAATCGAATCGACGGTCCGGTCCCGACGGAAAGGACACAGGTCATGCGAGGCAAAGGCGCCGCAGCCCTGGCAGGTCTTTTAGGAACAGTTTTGGTGTTGACTGCTTGCGGTGGCGGCAGTAGCGACGGTGGCTCAGACGCGGGAGACGCGTCGGCTAAGGGCCCCTTCACGTTCGTCACCGGCAAGGACAACAGCGGCACGATGCCGTACATCGCCGATGAGTGGAACAAGGCCCACCCCGACGAGAAGGTGACGATCAAGCAGCAGTCGGACTCAGCCGACCAGCAGCTTTCCGACCTTCAGCAGCACTTCCAGTCGAAGGACAAGAACTACGACGTCGTCACGGTCGACGTGGTGTGGACGGCCGAGTTCGCGGCCAAGGGGTGGCTCGTCCCGCTGAAGGACGACTACGCGCTCGACCAGGCCGCACTGCTCCCGGCCACGGTTGATGCCGCAACGTACAACGGCACCCAGTACGCGGCTCCGTACGCGTCCGACGGTGGGCTTCTCTACTACCGCAAGGACCTGGTGAAGAAGGCTCCCACCACGTGGGACGAGCTCATCGCCGCCTGCGACGGGAAGACCACCAAGGGCACCATCAAGGGCTCCAAGCCCGGGTGCTACGCCGGTCAGCTGGCGAAGTACGAGGGCCTCACGGTCAACGCGGCCGAGGCGATCAACGCCACCGGCGGCACCATCGTGAGCGAGGACGGCAAGAGCGCGACCGTCGACAGCGCTCAGGCCACGACGGGTCTCGACTTCCTGGTGAACGGCTTCAAGGATGGTTACATCCCGAAGGAAGCCCTCGGTTTCAAGGAGACCGAGAGCCTCAACGCCTTCTCCGCCGGTCAGCTCATGTTCATGCGGAACTGGCCCTACGCTGCAGCCATTCTCAGCGGTGAAAGCTCGAAGGTCGCTGACAAGTACGGCATCGCACCGCTTCCCGGCCCGGACGGCCATGGTGCCTCCAGCCTGGGCGGGCACAGTGTCGCGATCAGCCAGTACTCGGACACCAAGGGCAGCGCCCTGGAGTTCCTGAAGTTCATGCAGTCCGAAGAGGTCCAGCGCAACGACCTGACGGTGGGCACGCTGGCCCCCGTGCTGTCGTCGCTGTACACGGACGAGGCGCTGGTCAAGGAGTTCACCTACCTGCCTGACCTGCTGAAGAGCATCGAGTCCGCGGTCCCCCGCCCGGTCACGCCGTTCTACCCGGCAGTCACGCAGGCCATCCAGACCAACGCCTACGCCGCGATGCAGGGTGACACCACCTCGGCGGAAGCTCTGAAGAACATGGCAGCCGCGATCAACTCGGCGGCGGCCGGCGGCTGAGTGTGAGTTTTACAAGGTCACGGCGGCAGGTGCCATGTTCCGGGGCTGGTGGCCCCTTCGGACCGCTGTGATCGAGTCAGACCGGGCGGCCTCACTCAGGCCGCCCGGTCTGCTCACATCAGCCCTTGGACACCAGTAGCTCAGGAGCACCCATGAGCATCACCTCCGAGCCGATTGCGGAGAACGCGGCAGACACCAGCGGTAAGAGGCGTCGCCGGAAGCGGGAACAATCCCTTCACACCGGGGAGGGCCGACTGGCCTTCCTCCTCCTCACACCCACTCTGATCATGCTGACCCTGATTGTCGGCTACCCGATCGTCAAGGCCATCTACCAGTCCTTCCTGACCGATGGAGGCCTCGACAGCTCCACCGGGATGTTCAACGACGGTGGGGCCTGGGCCGGTCTTACCCACTACAAGCACTGGATCCTCCAGCAGTGCGCCACCGGCGGCGGAGGAACCAGTAGCTGTCCCGCGGGTACGAGCGGTTCGCAGTTCTGGAGTTCGGTCGGCATCACCCTCGGCTTCACAGTCGTGACGGTGGTGCTCGAGACTGTCATCGGCATGTGCTTCGCCCTGATGATGCACAAGGCATTCCGGGGCCGGGCCCTGGTCCGGGTCGCGGTGCTGATCCCGTGGGCGATCCCGACCGCCGTCATCGCCAAGCTCTGGATCGTGATCTTCGACCCCCAGGGCGTTCTGAACAACGTCCTCGGAACGGATTTCGCCTGGACATCCGAGTCCGGACCGGCCCGGGCGGCTATCATCATCGCCGACGTCTGGAAGACCACCCCGTTCATCGCCCTGCTCATCCTGGCCGGGCTGCAGGGCATCAGTAACGAGATCTACGAGTCGGCCAAGGTCGACGGAGCCAACGCCTGGCAACGGTTCTGGCGGATCACCTTGCCGCTGGTCAAGCCGGCGCTGGCAGTGGCGGTGATCTTCCGTTCCCTGGACGTGCTGCGGATGTACGACCTACCGCAGATCCTCACCGGTGGCGCGAACGGCACCCAGACGATCTCGATCCTGGTCGTGAACGAGCTGAAGAGCGGAATCAACTCTGCGTCAGCGCTTTCGACGATCACGTTCATCCTGATCTTTGCCATAGCCCTCCTGCTCGTGCGTCTCTTCAATGCCAACATCGTTGAGAGGGGCACGCGATGACCGCCACCTCTGTCGGTACACCGGTCGGCCGGTCCGCAGACCGGCCGGTCACCGCCTACAAGCCGGGTTTCGACTGGGCGCGGGCGGGAAACCTGGCCGCGATCGCCCTGATCGCGTTCTGGTGCCTGGCGCCGTTCTACTGGATGCTCGTCCTGGCCCTACGGGACAGTGCCTTCACGTTCGACAACACCCCCTGGTTCACCCATGTCACGCTGGACAACTTCCGGTATGCCTTCGACACGACGAACAACACGTTCGGCCGGTCGCTGATCAACAGCATGATCATCGGCGCAGCGGTGACCGCACTGTCGATGATCATTGGTGTTTTTGCTGGATATGCATTGTCCCGCTTGGTGTTCCGCGGTAAGTCGATCGTGCTGGCGGCCATTCTGGGGGCCTCGATGTTCCCTGGCGTCGCGATTCTGACGCCGATCTTCCAGCTGTTCAGCGACTGGGGCTGGCTGGGCACCTACCAGGGCCTGATCCTGCCCCAGATCTCGTTCTCGATCCCGCTGGCGGTCTACACCCTGACCAGCTTCTTCGCGGACATGCCGTGGGAGCTGGAGGAGGCCGCCCGGGTCGACGGTTGCACGCCGATCCAGGCCTTCCGCAAGGTGATCCTGCCGCTGGCGGCACCAGCCATGTTCACCACCGGAATCCTGGTGTTCCTGGCTTCCTGGAACGAGTTCCTGCTCTCCAGCGTGCTGTCCAACGGGGTGAAGAGCGTGGAGCCGTCAACCGTGGCCATCGCGAACTTCACCGCCGGCCCGCACATCGTGCCGTATACGCAGACGATGGCGGCCGGTCTGGTGGTGACCGTGCCGCTGGTCATCGTCGTGCTGGTCTTCCAGCGTCGCATTGTCAGCGGTCTGACCGCCGGCGGTGTGAAGGGCTGACCGCGTGCGCCGGGGCCGGGCGGACAACGCCCGGCCCGGCGTGCGAGGGTGAAGACCCAAGAACGGAAACGCTTCACGGCAGAATGGATCCGCACCGTGGCTGAGATCGCGCGTACCCCCCACCCGGAAGCCGACTGGTGGCGTCAGGCCGTCGTCTACCAGATCTATCCGCGCAGTTTCGCCGACAGTGACGGCGACGGCATCGGCAACATCGCCGGTATCACCGCGAAGATCCCGTATCTGAAGTCGCTGAACGTCGACGCGGTCTGGCTCAGCCCGTTCTACCCCTCGGCCCTGGCCGACGGCGGGTACGACGTGGACGACTACCGCGACGTGGATCCGAAGCTCGGCACTCTGGCCGATTTCGACGAGCTCAGCGCCGGCCTGCACGCCGTCGGCATCCGGCTGATCGCCGACATCGTGCCGAATCACTCGTCCGACCGTCATGTCTGGTTCCAGGAGGCCCTGGCGGCGGAGCGCGGCTCGGCGGCGCGTGACCGCTACATCTTCCGCGACGGCCTGGGGCCCAACGGTGACGAGCCGCCGTCGGACTGGGTGTCGCACTTCGGTGGCAGTGCCTGGACCCGGGTGCCGGACGGGCAGTGGTACCTGCACCTGTTCGCCCCGGAGCAGCCGGACTTCGACTGGAGCAACCCGGAGGTGCGCGACGACTTCCGCAAGACGCTGCGCTTCTGGTCGGACCGTGGCGTTGACGGGTTCCGTGTCGACGTGGCGCACGGCCTGGCGAAAGACCTGACCGAGCCGCTGCGCAGCATGCCGAGCATCCCCGAGCTCGACCTCCCGATCGACGGCAGCTCGCCGCTGTTCGACCGCGACGACGTGCACACGATCTTCGAGGAATGGCGCGAGGTCTTCAACGAGTACGACCCGCCGCGGGCCGCCGTCGCGGAGGCCTGGGTGCCGACCGCCCGCCGCGCGCTCTACGCCCGGCCCACCGAGCTCGGTCAGGCGTTCAATTTCGACCTGCTGCGGGAAGACTGGGACGCGGCCGGTTTCCGTAAGAGCATCACCGACAACCTGGCCGAGTCCGCCCACACCGGCGCCTCGTCGACCTGGGTGCTCTCCAACCACGACGTGGTGCGCCACCGCAGCCGTTACGGCCTGCCGAACGGGATCGGGCAGGAAGGCCTGGCCGACTGGCTGCTGGCCGACGGACTCGACCCCGCACCCGACGACGAGACCGGGCGCCGGCGCGCCACCGCGTCCACACTTCTGCTCCTGGGTCTTCCCGGCTCGATGTACCTCTACCAGGGTGAAGAGCTGGGCCTGCGCGAGGTGCCGGACATCCCCCGCGACGAGCTGGCCGACCCGATCTGGCTGCGCACCGGCCACACCCTGAAGGGTCGCGACGGCTGCCGCGTGCCGCTGCCCTGGAACACCTCGCGCAGTGCGGGGGACGGGCAGTCGTTCGGCTTCGGCACGGGAGGGGCGCACCTGCCGCAGCCCGACTGGTTCGGCGACTTCTCCGTGGAGAACGAGGACGCCGACCCGGGCTCGGTGCTCAATCTCTACCGCACGGCTCTGCGGCTGCGCCGCGAACTCCAGGGAGCGGAAACCCTCGAGTGGCTGGAGGGTGACATCGACGTCCTCCATTTCCGCCGTCCCGACGGCTGGCAGGTGGTGACCAACTTCGGCACCGCGGCGGTGCCGCTGCCCGCCGGTGAGGTGCTGGTCGCGAGCGGTCCGCTCGACGGCGATCAGCTGCCCGGCGAGACCACCGTCTGGCTTCGCGGATAAATCTCATCAAGGCCCCACTTGGGGGGCATGCAAGTCAGGCTTATGGTTCACCTTATGGAGAGCACTGAGATCACCGTCCGCTCCGGCGATCGGCTGGTGACCGATCTGACCGGAGAGCTGGCGCGATTCTGCGCCGGACGGGGAGACGGGCTGGTCAACGTGTTCGTCCCGCACGCCACCGCGGGTGTCGCGCTGATGGAGACGGGTTCCGGCAGTGAGCCGGACCTGGCGGGTGCTGTCGACCGGCTGTTGCCGCGCGAAGACATCTACCGGCACCGGCACGGGAGTCTCGGCCACGGCCGTGACCACGTGCTGCCCGCCTTCATCAGCCCGTCGATCAGTGTTCCGGTGCTGTCCGGCGAGCCCACGCTCGGTACCTGGCAGAGCCTGGTGCTCGTCGACAGCAACGGGGACAACTCGACCCGGAAGGTCCGGTTCTCGTTCCTCGAGGGATGAGGCCCAAGGGACCCGAGGGGTGAGACAAAGGGTTGTCCGACCCGTGCCCGCACCTGAACAATCTGTTTCTCGACCGTATCGCCAAAGAATGCTCTTAGAGGGGTGACCTGCAGCAATGCCGATCTATGACGACGCGACCCAGCTGGTCGGAAATACTCCGCTCGTCCGCATCAACCGTCTCACCGAGGGCTCCGGCGCCATCGTGGCGGCCAAGCTGGAGTTCTACAACCCGGCCAACAGTGTCAAGGACCGTATCGGCGTGGCGATCATTGACGCCGCCGAGGCCTCGGGCCAGCTCAAGCCCGGTGGCACCATCGTCGAGGCGACCAGCGGCAACACCGGTATCGCCCTGGCCTTCGTCGGTGCCGCGCGCGGCTACAACGTGGTGCTGACCATGCCGGAGACCATGAGCAAGGAGCGCCGCGCGCTGCTGCGGGCCTACGGCGCCGAGCTCGTGCTCACCCCGGGCAGCGAGGGCATGAAGGGTGCGGTGGCGAAGGCCGAGGAGATCGGTGCCGAGCGGGGCGCCGTGCTGGCTCGCCAGTTCGCCAACGAGGCCAACCCGGAGATCCACCGCAAGACCACGGCCGAGGAGATCTGGGCCGACACCGACGGCAAGGTCGCGGCGGTCGTCGCGGGCATCGGCACGGGCGGCACCATCACCGGTGTCGGCCAGGTGCTGAAGGAGAAGAACCCGGACATCAAGATCTTCGCGGTCGAGCCGAAGCTCTCGCCGATCCTGAACGGTGGGGCCCCCGGCCCGCACCCGATCCAGGGCATCGGTGCCAACTTCGTCCCGGAGATCCTCGACACCAAGGTCTACGACGAGGTGTTCGACGCCGAGGTCGACGACGCGGTGGAGTGGGCCCGTCGCGCGGCCAAGGAAGAGGGCCTGCTGG
Source organism: Kineosporia sp. NBRC 101731 (assembly GCF_030269305.1). NCBI lineage: Bacteria > Bacillati > Actinomycetota > Actinomycetes > Kineosporiales > Kineosporiaceae > Kineosporia > Kineosporia sp. NBRC 101731. Next base: position 71,276 of record NZ_BSTC01000001.1, on the reverse strand, counting down.
TCGGCATCTCCTCCGGTGCTGCCCTCTGGGCCGCCAACGAGGTCGCCCGTCGCCCGGAGTTCGACGGCAAGATCATCGTCGTCATCATCCCGTCGTTCGGTGAGCGCTACCTGTCCACCATCCTCTTCAAGGACCTGGTGGACTGATTCATTTGAAGGGCCAACAGCTGCACATGATGGGTAGCAAGGTGAAGGGTGCCTACGACACCTTGCGCGAAGACCTTGCCTCGGCGAAACTTCGCGACCCGGCGGTGAACAGCAGCGTCGAGCTGATCCTGGGATACCCCGGGCTGCAGGCGATCTGGAGCCACCGGCTCACCCATCGGATGTGGCTGCGCGGATGGCGGGTGCCGGCGCGCCTGATCTCGCTGTGGACCCGGACGGTCACCGGGGTGGAAATCCACCCCGGTGCCACCATCGGGCGCCGTTTCTTCATCGATCACGCCACCGGCGTGGTCATCGGGGAGACGGCCGAGATCGGGAACGACGTGATGCTCTACCAGGACGTCACCCTGGGCGGGCGCAGCCTCGAGCCGGTCAAGCGCCACCCCACCCTGCTCGACGGGGTGGTCGTGGGTGCGGGGGCCCGCGTCCTGGGGCCGATCATCATCGGCAAGAATGCCCAGATCGGCGCCAATGCTGTTGTCGTACGTGACGTTCCGGATGACGCAGTGGTGGTCGGAGTGCCCGGTGTGATCAAGCAGCCCGCATCGGACATGCGCGACCACTGGATGGAAGACCCCGCGATCTGGATCTAGTCCATCTAGTCGTCCGAACAACCCACCCCGGCGGGCCGCTCGATCGACACGGTCAAGCCGTTCGGGCGGTCTGCCGATACAGCACACACTCCGGTGCGTGAGGTATCGATATTGCATATCGTAGCGATACGATTACTGAGCGCATTGGTTTGTCGGCCCGGGTCGCACGCCGGCTCGGGTACTCAGGGGATGGGTGACGGAGACAACTGTCATGACTCAGATGTTCGCGAACGACGCCCCGATGGTTGTGCCCGGCACGATGGTGGTTCCGGGGAAGGGGGTGCGGCCGATCCGTTGTGTCGGCTGCACCCGAGACACCCTTCCCCGTCCCGACGACGGAGCGCCGCTGTGCCCCCGATGTTCCGACGTGCTGGCGACGGCGCTCGGCCGGGTTCCGCTCGACCTGGTGAAACCCCCACGCTGGTTCTGGCGTCGCGTCGACGACTGAACGGTGACCACCCGGGGGGAGCACTTCGTCCGTAAGCCCTGGGCAACCGAGTGAACCGCACTCAGGCGCCCCGGAAACGAGTCGAAGACACACCCGTGCCAGCATTGATCGCACGGGGTTACCGGCAGGTCGGGGCGATTCTGCCGGCCGGGATCGGACTGCGCCACGAAGACTGGCAGAACCGGCATCGGTTACTGACCTGGCTCACCGTCGTCTGCGGGCTGAGCCTGACCGTCGTCGCCGCCGTGCGTCACCGCCTCGACGCGGAATGGGCCATCGCCTCGCTGGTGATCGCCGTGATGATCGCGTGTGCCGTTAAGGTCACGTCGCAGCGCCTCGCGTCGTCGGCTGTCGCGATCGGCCTGACCACGGCCTGCGCCGAGCTCGTCATGCTCTACGACGGCCGCACCGAGGCCCACTTCTCCTTCTTCGTCGCCGTCGGCGTCCTGGCTCTGTACCGCGACTGGGTGCCGTTCCTGACGTTCCTGCTGGCAACGTTCCTGCACCACGCCGTGCTCGGATCGTGGATGCCGCACATGACCTACGAGCACGGCTACGGCACGCAGCACCCCTGGTTCTGGGCGATCGTGCACAGTGTCGCCGTCCTGCTCGCGGCCTCCGCACAGATCACGGCCTGGCGTCTCACCGAGGCTGAGGAACGCCGGGCGCTCGACGACCTCAGCCAGGCCGAGGCCCAGTTCACCGCGGCCTTCGAGGAAGCCCCGATCGCGATGACCATGCTCGCGGCCGACGGCATCGTGCTGCGGGTGAACCCGGCCTTCGTCTCCTGGGCGGGTATGGCCGGGCCGCTGCCGCCCCGCTCACGGCTTTCCGACCTGCCCATGCAGTTGGCGGACGGCCGGGAGAGCCGCCTTCACCGGGACATCCTGAACGGTGAGACCGATGTGGTCCGGGAGGAGCGCACCTTCCGCGACTCCGAGGGCGGGCTCCGGCAGGTCGAGATGCACGCCAGTGCCCTGCGTGACAGCACCGGCAAACTGCAGGTGATCGTCTCGCACTACCTCGACGTCACGGAGAAGCATCAGCACGAGAAGATCCTGCGCAAACAGGCCCGGGAGGACGCCCTCACCGGCCTGCTCGGGCGGCGCGCCTTCGAGTCGGATCTGGGGACGCTGGTGGCCGAGTACGTCGGTCAGGTCTCGGTGATCTACATCGATGTCGACAAGTTCAAACACGTCAACGACTCCTACGGGCACAGCGCCGGCGACGAGGTATTGAGGACGATCGGCGCACGATTGCGGGCAGTGGTGCCCGACACGGCGGTGGTCGCCCGGTTGGGCGGTGACGAATTCGCCGTCGCGACCGTCGGATCCACCCGCGTCGCGGAAGACCTGGCCATGAACGTGGCCGGGTGCTTCGAGGAACCCTTCGCCATTCCCGGCGACCGGCAGCTCACGGTGACGGCCAGTGTCGGCCTGAGCCTGCCCCTGGAGGCGGCGGACGCGGGGGCGACGCTGCAGAGCGCCGACATGGCTATGTACGCGGCCAAGCAGTCGGGGCGGGCCCGGGTGCAGCTCTTCGACGACGCCATGCGGGAGGCCACGGAGCGACGGGTCACGGCCGAGCGCGCGCTGCAGGCCGCCCTGGAGGAAGACCCGATCGGCCGGCTGCCGGTGTGGTTCCAGCCCATCGTGTCGCTGGAGAGCCAGGAGGTGGTGGGGGCCGAGGCCCTGGTGCGGCTGCGGGGGACCGATGGTGACCTGATCGCCCCCGGCGTCTTCATCCCCCTGGCCGAGGAGACCGGCCTGATCGTGCCCCTCGGCGAGCACGTGCTCAGAACCGCCCTCGCCCAGCTCATGGCCTGGGGCGACACCGTGCCCTACATCTCCGTCAACGTCAGCCCGAAGCAACTGGCCGAGCCCGAGTTCGTGCCGATGCTGACCGACGCGCTCTCCCGGTCCGGCCTGGCCGACGCATCCAGACTCGTCCTGGAGATCACCGAGACCTCGATGCTGGAACGAGGTATCGACCTGCGCGACCGGCTCCTGGCCATCAAGGCGCTGGGTGTGCGCCTGGCCCTGGACGACTTCGGCACCGGTTACTCGTCCCTGACCTGGTTGCAGAGCGTGCCCGCCGACATCGTGAAGCTCGACCGCAGCTTCGTCGTCGGGCTCTCCCACGACCAGGACAAGGCCGCCATCATCAGTGCCGTGCTCTGGCTGGCCCAGGCCCTGAACATGAGCGCCGTGGCCGAGGGCGTGGAGGATCTGGCCGACGCCGAGGCCCTCACCAGGGCAGGCTGCCCGGCGGCCCAGGGCTATTTCTTCGGCCGTCCCGTCGAGCCGGCCGCCTGGGACCCCAGCCGCCGTCAGGTGCGGGGCCTCCCTTCACAACAAGCCCCCGCCGCGAGCTGAATCCCCATCGTCGGCAGACGGGTGGTTGTGCCAGACTGGTGCGCGCATCTTGCTTCCGGAAGATGTGGAGGAGAGCTGGCCGAGTGGCCGATGGCGGTGGTCTTGAAAACCACTGACGGGTTAAACCGTCCGGGGGTTCGAATCCCTCGCTCTCCGCCGGTAGATCAGTGAGAAACGGTCCGTGACCAGCAGGAATGCTGGTTGCGGACCGTTTCTTTGTCTGGTGGCCGGAGTCTCGCTGGGTCGCCGCCAAAGCTCACCGGTCGTGGCAAATGCCTGGCAAGATCTTTGCGCCTTGAGGAGCGGCTGGTGCTCGGAGTCGCGATCGACACACTCGCGATGTGTACACCTGGTACACCCGGTACCAGGTGTACACATCGGGGGCGCTGTGCTGCTCTCAGATCGCCACCCCCGGAGCCGCCCCTGGGTCACCACGCATGACCGGGTAGCCCGCGGCAGGGTTCACGTCACGCCGAAGGGTCGGCCCATCCGGGGGTCGGGCTCGCCGCCGGCGATCCAGGCTCAGAGGCAGTCTCGCCAGAAGGGGACGGTCACCTCGGTCTCGTGGAACTCCTGGATCATGTAGACCTCGAGGTCGGCCCCGTACACGATGATGTCGTTGAGCGAGTGGACCGATAGGACGGGCTGGCCGCTCGTGCCTGCTCCGGCGGGGAGGTAGCGGTGCGCATACACGGGGATCAGGCGTGGCACCTCGGCCAGGAGGCTCTGGGTCTTGGCCTTCACCAGCTCCTGGGTTTTCGGGCGTCTGCCCCAGCCGGTAGGCCAGTGGCCTTCGGCGATGTGACGGTGAATGCTGTCGACGGGCCAGTTGACCTGCTGTTGCAGTGTTTCCGACTCGTGGTCACGCCAGTTGGGCCATCCCCAGCCGGCCTGGTCCGGGTGGTCGTCGTGGCCGGCTGTCCAGATCGGCAGTCCGGCAGCTAGGAAGGCGCGGTGGTCGTCGGAGAACTCGAAGCCGAAGTGCTGCTCGACGTCAGCGAATTCGGTTTCGGTCAGCCCGTCCTGGATGTCGATGACCCCGAGCTGAACCAGGCGTTGGGCGGCCAGTACTCCGATGCGGGGGCCCAGGGCGTCCGTCATCGCCGCACCTTATGGCAGGCGAGGCCTGTCGCCAGGAACGGCCCCTGAAAGTGCTGGTAGGGGCCGTTCCTCGTCGGAACGTCTCACTTCGAGGGCAGGGTGAGGATCTCGGCTCCGCCCGGGGTGATGGCGATCGTGTGCTCGCTGTGGGCGGTGCGGGCGCCGGTCTTGCTGCGGAGGGTCCAGCCGTCGGCGTCGGTGACGAGCTTGTCGGTGTCGGCCATGACCCAGGGCTCCAGGGCCAGGAGCAGGCCGGGGCGGAGCTTGTAGCCACGGCCGGGGCGGCCGTTGTTCGGCACGTGGGGGTCCTGGTGCATGGTCGAGCCGATGCCGTGGCCCCCGAACTCGACGTTGATCGGGTAGCCGGCCTCGCTGAGCACCGTGCCGATGGTGTGGGAGAGGTCGCCGATGCGGGCCCCGGGTACGGCGGCGGCGATGGCTGCCTTCAGGGCTCGCTCGGTCACCTCGATCAGGGCGACGCTCTCCGCGGGGCGGGAGTCGCCCACGATGAAGCTGATGGCCGAGTCGGCGGCGATTCCGGACTTCAGCACGGCCAGGTCGAGCGTCAGCAGGTCACCGTCGGCCAGGGTGTAGTCGTGCGGCTTTCCGTGCAGCACGGCATCGTTGACGGCCGTGCAGATGTAGTGGCCGAACGGGCCGCGGCCGAAGGACGGCTCGTAGTCGACGTAGCAGGACTCCGCCCCGGCCGCGACGATCATTTCCTTGGTCCAGCGGTCGATGTCGAGGAGGTTCGTGCCGACCGTGGCGCGGCTCTTCATCGTGTACAGGATGTCTGCGACCAGGGCGCCGGTGACCCGGGCGCGGCCCAGGTCGGCGGGGGTCAGGATCTCGATCATGCGGCGCCTTTTCTCACGCAACCAATAACTATCCCGGTAATACTATCCCGGTACTAGAATCGTGGGCATGGTCAGGTTGCCACTCACGCCTGCAGAGGTCGAGCGCGGGCAGCGTCTCGGCGCCCTGCTGCGTCACGCCCGGGGCGATCGCTCCATGCTCCAGACGGCGCTCGATGCCGGTGTCTCGCCGGAGACGCTGCGCAAGATCGAGTCCGGCCGGGTGGCCACCCCCGCCTTCCCGACCATCGCCGCCATCGCCGACGTCCTCCATCTCTCTCTTGATGTGGTGTGGGCCGAAATCAACCAGCCCGCGCCGGCCCGCGAGCAGTTGGCCTCTTAGAAGGCGGTCACCACTTGCCGCGGGAGGCCCGGTACAGGCCTTCTTTCGCGGCGGCGGGCCGGTCTTCGGCCTCCGGTGGTGGTGCCACGGTGATTCCGGTCTCGGTGAGGATCGACAGGTCCAGCGTCCAGGGGTGACTGGAGCGGCGGTAGTAGTCCTCGGTGGCCACCTCGATCAGGATGCTCACGTCGCTCACGCTCAGGCCGGTCACCTTCTGCAGATGGGAGCGGGCCTCGGCCGCCCGGCCCCGGATGCCGGCCAGGCCGTAGTGGGTGGTGGCGTGGCAGTCGGTGCACAGGCAGATCAGGCGCCCGAGCTTCTGCACCTGGGTGGCGTCGTCGTAGGCCCAGCGCTCGTGCACCTCCAGCCAGCGGCGGCGGGCCCGGTCTTCAGGAGCCCCGCAGGTCTCGCAGCGCTGTCCGGCACGGGCCGTGACCATGCGGCGGATCCGTTCCCAGTCGCGCGGTGAGACGCACGAGCGGACGTTGGTGAACCAGCAGGTCGAGGGCACCATGTCGATGAACAGGCCGCGACCCAGGGTGCGGTCCTCGCCGGGCAGCAGGTCGGGAAGGTCGGGCCGGGAGGTCCAGCGCTCCAGCGCCGGCGCCTTGGACGGCGGGCAGTACCAGCGTTTGGCCGCGGCGTCCCAGCGCGCCCCCGCGGCCTTGGCCTGGTCCTTCTCCTCGAACGGCACGTCCAGCCAGATGCGCTCCACGCATCCATCCCCCCACGCAGGGCCGACAGACGTCAAACGCCACCGATGAGTTCGGGGGAACTCGCCGGTCAGAACCCGTGTACACCCCGAGCGTGAGTGCTTGGTCACACTACGCTGTCGCGGACCCGAACTTCCGAGGAGATCGTCATGCCCATTCGTGAGACCGCCCCCTCCGGCGCCCCCATCTGGTTCGACCTGACCACGTCCGACACCAGCCGGATGAGTGACTTCTACGCCGAGGTCTTCGGCTGGACCTACGAGGTGACCGGCGAGGAGTTCGGCCGCTACGTGATGTTCCAGCACCAGGGCCAGGATGTCGCCGGGCTGATGGGCAAGCCTTCGCCGGAGATGCCCGACGCCTGGAACATCTATCTGCAGAGCGATGATTCGGCGGCCTCGGCGAAGAAGGTGCAGGCGGCCGGGGGCACGGTGATCATGGAACCCATGGATGTGCAGGACCTTGGCACCTTTTTCTTCGCCCAGGACACCTCCGGTGCGTTCGTCGGCGTCTGGGAGCCGAAGAAGCACAAGGGCACGCAGATCTGGGACGAGGCCGGAGCGCCGTTCTGGGTCGAGATGCATGCCACCGACTACCCGGCCGCGATCGAGTTCTACAAGAACGTCTTCGACTGGGACACGCAGGTCACGGGCGACAGCGACGACTTCCGCTACACGATGCAGATCGCCGGCGGCGAGCCGGTGGCCGGAATCATGGACGCCACTTTCCTGCCGCCGGGCGTGCCCGCGAACTGGCACTTCTACCTGGGGTGCGACGACGTGGACGCCACGGTGGCCGCCATCGAGAAGAACGGTGGCACGGTGAACATGCGCCCCGAGGACACGCCGTTCGGCCGCCTGGCGGGTGTCGCCGATCCGGGTGGCGCCGGATTCATGCTGAGTTCACTGTCCGACTGGAAAGCTCGCTGATTCCGGGGTGGGCCATCCGCCAAAAGGGTTGTCCAGACACTCCGCGCTACTCCAACGGGCCATCAACAACCCCCAGCGTCTAGTCGACTGCTGGAGGTATGACCTTGACCCGGCCCGGCGTGCGCACCTTCCTGGTGGCCCTGGCCGCGATCGGATATCTGGTCGTGGCCACGGGCTTCATCGCCCATCCGGGGTCGCACCTGGCCCAGGCCTGGTTGTCGGCTGTCGCCCTGAGTGGAACGGCGATCCTGGCCGGCCTGGCGTGCTGGGTGCGGGGGATCCGGGTGCGGGACGACCGTCGCACCCGGGTCACCTGGTTCCTCTTCGGTGGGACGGCGCTGGCCTGGAGCTTCGGCGAGTTCGTGAACGGGTTCTACGCAGTGGTGCGGCAGCGGGAGAGTCCCTCGCCGTCGGTGGCTGACATCGGGTTCCTGCTCGCCGGCGTGCTGCTGGTGGCCGGGCTGCTGCGCATGGTGGTGCCCGAACCGAACGCCGCCGCCCGGATCCGGGCACTGGTCGACGGCCTGATGGTCAGCGTGGCCGTGCTGCTCGTGGGCTGGGTCAGCGTGCTCGGGCCGACGATGCGCCTGAGCAGCACCGGTTCGGCCGAGAAGTTGCTGCTGCTCGTCTACCCCTCGGCCGACATCGCACTCATCACCCTGGCCACCTACCTGGTGCTGCGCACCCGGGGCGACGGAACCAGGTCGGCACTGCCGATCGAGCCGATCGCCCTGACCGTGCTGGTCTTCGGCGTCTCCGACTGCGCCTACGCCTACCTGGAGCTGACGGGCGAGTACCGGTCGGGTCAGGCCGTCGACGCGGGCTGGCTGGCCGCCTACACGCTGCTGCTGGTCTCGGCCGTGATGCCGCCGAAGAAGATCGTCGAGAGCGATTCCCTGCCAAGGCAGTTCGGCCTGCTGCTGCCCTACGTCGTGATTCTCGGCGCGACCGGACTGTCGCTGGTGATCCCGGCCATCACCGGGACACCCGAGGACGGAACGCGCTGGATCCAGGCCGGTCTGATCCTGCTCATGGTGGCGCGACAGCTCTTCAGCATGCGGGAGAACCTCGTCCTGACCAGGGAACTGGAACATCGAGTGGTCTCGCGCACGCAGGAACTCGACACCAGCCACCAGCGGTTCCGGGCCCTCGTCGAGAACAGCTCCGACGTGGTGTCGATGGTCGACCGAAACGGCCGGTTCATCTACACCAGCAACTCGGTGACCCGCGTATTCGGCGTGTCGCCGGAGCGACTGGCCGGCGCCCAGGTGCAGGAATGGATGGACGAGGCGTCGAGAATCTCGATGACCGAGGCTCTGGCGAGCATTTCGGCCACGCCCCTGGCCACGGCGACCCTCGAGGCAGTTGTCTTCTTCCCCGACGGTCGCCGCGTCGCTGTCGAGAACACCGTGACGAACCTGCTGGACGACCCGGCCGTACAGGCCATCGTGCTGAACTCGCGCGACATCAGTGAACGCCGCCAGCTCGAGGACGAGCTCGTGCACCAGGCCTTCCACGACTCGCTGACCGGCCTGGCCAACCGCGCCCTCTTCCTCGACCGGGTGCGTCACGCGATGCGCCGCCGGGTGCTCGGTCCGGAGACCGTGGGCGTGCTGTTCCTCGACCTCGACGGGTTCAAGGAGGTCAACGACAGCCTGGGGCACGCCACCGGTGACGCCCTGCTGGTGGATGTGGCCCGACGGCTGACCAGCTGTCTGCGCCCGGGCGACACGATCGCCCGGCTCGGTGGTGACGAGTTCGGGATCCTGATGGAGGGGGCGCTGACCGGCTCCGAGTGCGTTGCCGTGGCGGCGCGGATCAGTCAATGCCTGGAGTCGGCGGTCGTCATCGACGGCCGGGACCTGTTCATCCGGGCCAGTATCGGTATCGCCAGCGCCGAGGTCGGCACGGTGAGCGCCGACCAGCTGATCCGCAACGCCGACCTGGCGATGTACCGGGCCAAGGAACGGCAGGACGGTGAGCCGGCCCTGTACGACCCGATCATGCACAGCAGCCTGGTGGAGCGTCTGGCGCTGGAGGCCGAACTGCGCAAGGCCGTCGCGGACAACCAGCTCCAGGTGCACTACCAGCCGACCTACGTGCTGGACACGGGGGAGCTGGTGGGGGTCGAGGCCCTGGTGCGGTGGCCCCATCCCGAGCGGGGCATGGTGCGGCCCGACCTCTTCATACCGATCGCCGAGCAGACCGGCCTGATTCACGACATCGGACGATTCGTATTGCGGGAAGCTTGTTTCCAGGGCCAGGAGTGGGCTCGGATGTCTCCGTCCACCCCGATGAACATCGGTGTGAACGTCTCGGGCAAACAGCTGCAGCGTCGCGACTTCGCCGACGAGGTCAGTCGCGCGCTCGCCGACAGTGGTCTCGACGCAGGCAGTCTCGTGCTCGAGATGACGGAGAGCGTGCTGATGAACGACACCGAGAGCGCCATGAATACCCTGAAAGAACTCAAGGACAGGGGCGTGCGCATCGCCATCGACGACTTCGGTACCGGCTACTCGTCGCTGAGCTACCTGCACCGCTTCCCGGTGGACATCCTGAAGATCGACCGCTCGTTCGTGGACCGGCTCTCGGGTGCGGACGCGCAGGACAGCCTGGTGCAGAGCATCGTGCAACTGGGCCACACCCTGCAGTTGGAGACCATTGCCGAGGGCATCGAGGAACACAGCCAGCTGATCGCCCTGCGCCGTCTGGGCTGCACCATGGCCCAGGGTTACCACTTCGGCCGTCCGGCCCCGGCGGACACGGTGTCGAAGCTGGTGATGGATCAGAACGCGAACAGCGTGGCGAGAGCCCTGTCGGCCTGAGGGCTACGGTGAGATGAGCACCGCCAGCCCTCGCCACTGCGATCGCCAGTGGTCGAGGTCCGGCGCGGTCATCGGCTTGGCCAGCACGTAGCCCTGGGCCACGTCGCAGCCGAACGAAGCAAGTTTGACCAGAGCCTCGGGGGTTTCGACACCCTCGGCGACGGTGGTGAGACCGAGATTGCGGCCGAGCTCGATCACGCTGCGCACGATCAACTCCTCACCCTCGTCCTGTTCCATGGCCTGGACGAACGACCGGTCCACCTTCAGCTCGGTGATCGGCAGGCTGCGGAGCTGCTTGATGCTCGTGTACCCGGCGCCGAAGTCGTCGATGGAGATCGTGATGCCCTGCGCGGCCAGGCGTTGCAGCAGTTGCCGGGCGCGCACGGGGTCGGCCATCAGGGCGCTCTCGGTGACCTCGAGGATGAGCATGGAGGGCTCGACGCCGTGCTGGGTCAGCAGACCGCGCACGGTGCGGTCGAACTCCTCGTCGTGCAGGTTGCGGGCCGAGGTGTTCACCGCGATGCGCAGGGGTGTTCCGGCGTCCATCCAGGCGCGACTCTGGGCGAGCGCCAGATCGAGCACCTGTCGGGTGAGAGCCCCGATCAGGCCTGTGTTCTCGGCCAGTGGGATGAAGGCGTCGGGGGGAATCAGGCCGCGTTCGGGATGCTTCCACCGCAGCAGCGCCTCGACCGAGCCCAGCGCGCCGTCGGTGAGGGAGATCTTCGGCTGGTAGACGAGATACAGCTCGTCGTTGCTCAGAGCGCGGCGCAGGTCGCCGAGCAGGGCCAGGCGCTCGATGGTGTTCACGTCCTCCAGCGGGTCGTAGCCGGCCACCCCGGTGCTGCGCCCCTTGGCCACGTACATCGCCACGTCGGCGCGTTGGAGCAGCCCGGCGGCGGAGTCCTGTGTGGCCAGCTCGGAAACCGTGACCCCGATGCTGGCCTCGACGTCGAGCTCCACCCCCTCCACCAGGAACGGGCCTTCCATGGCGTCGTGCAGCTTCCAGGCCACGGCGCAGGCCCCGTTCAAGTCGCTGACCTGCGGCAACAGCACGGCAAACTCATCGCCGCCGAGCCGCGCGACGGTGTCGACATCCCGCAGGGACTGCTGCAGGGCCTGGCCGACCTGGATCAGGAGCTCATCGCCGTAGTGGTGGCCGAGGGTGTCGTTGATCTCCTTGAAGCGGTCGAGATCAATGATCAGCAGGCCGATCGGGAAGCCGTGACGGGCGCCGTCCCGCAGGGCCTGCTGGATCCGGTCGGTCAGCAGCGCCCGGTTCGGCAGCCCGGTCAGGTCGTCGTGCAGGGCGCGCCGGTGGATCTCGTTCTGCAGTTCCCTCTGCTCAGTGACGTCGTGGGCGGTGAGCAGCACACCCTCGACCCCGGGCTGGTCACTGTGGTCGCGGAACGAGACCTCGTAGGTGCGCCAGAGACCGGCCGCATCCTTCTCACCGGACTGCCCCTGCGCGGCGCGCAGCCGTAGCTCGGTGCGCAGTCCCCGGGAATCGGGACGGGCACTGAGGACGCTGGTCAGCAGCAGGGTGCGGTCGCCCGGATGGATGCGCTGGAGCATCACCTCACTGCCCTTCTCGAGCAGGCCGCTGTCTGCCGGTTCCACCTCCAGCATGCGCTCGGCCGCCGGGCTCAGGAAGGTGACCAGACCGTCGCGACGCATCACCACGACGATCACGGGCGATTCGGCAGCGAGCATCCGGTAGCGCAGTACCCCGCGGGCCTGTGTCTCTTCGACGATCCGGGACAACCGGCGTCCACTCGTCAGTAACCCGAACATCAGCACGGCCACGCCGAAAGTGCCGGCGACGCCGATGTCTGCCATCTGACCGGCCCGGGAAGCCTTCCGGCTCACCTGGCCGGACAACGTCCGGATCTGCCGCCGGGTCTGGTGGTAGGCGGGGTCGACGCTCTGCCGCACCTCCGCGTCCGCCATCTGGTTCTCGCTGTCGTTCAGCAACTGCAGTTCGCGGTCGGCCGCCCGCGCGTAGGCCCGGTACGAGGTGAGCAGGTCGCCGACCTGAGCGCTGGTCAGACCCGGCGAATCCAGCCCGGTGATCTTCGCGGCTGTGCGTGCGCGACTCGCGTCCAGCCAGGCCAGCGCGGTGACGTCGTCCGTGCGCCCGCTGACAGCACGCCAGGTCATCGCGTCCTGGGCGTACAGGTCGGACGCGACCGTGGCCAGATCACTCTGGGCCCGGACCGCGCGGTTGGCGGCCTGCCCCAGCAGGAGCGCGACGATCATCAGGACACACAGCACCAGAAGGGCCCAGATCGCCGCACGGGTATACCTGCGTACCTGCTCCGGCCGCGCGGGCCGGGCTCGGCGCAGGACGATGGCCATGCCGTGGTTTCGGCGGTGCCGGTGCTCCAGTCAAGCTTCGATACCGACAACCTTTGATTGCCGGTAACCCGGACGCGCCCTGACTGGCGAGTAGGAAGTCCGGGATAATCGACATGTGCCGAATCCCCTGCTGATCGCGCACCGCACACCGGCTGACCGGCCCGGCTGCGAGGCCCTGGTGTCTGCCGGTGCGAACGTGTTCGAGGTCGACGTCATGCTCGCCGCCGACGACGAGATCGTGCTCTCGCACGACATCCCGCTGCTGACCAGGCTGCCCTGGTTCCGCCACGACGGGCTGCGGTTCTCGCTGTCCCGGCACCCGGTGGGCCCGCCGCTGGAGGCCGTGGCCGATCTGCTTCCTCCGCACGTGGAGATCCTGCTCGACCTCAAGTGCGACCGCGGCACCGAGGCCTTCCGGCTGGTGCGCAAGGTCCTGACTCTCGGCCTCGACCCCTCACGGTGCTACGCGAGCAGCAAGAACTGGCGCTCGCTGGAAGAGCTGGAACGGGAGGGTTTCCGCACCTGGCGCAGTGTGGCGCACCCTCTGGCCCTGCGCAGCCTGCTCGACGAGGGCAAACCCGCCTACGCCACGACCGTGCGGCACCCGCTGCTGACGCCGGGCTCGCTGGAGCGGTTGCGGCGGCTCGGTCAGGTGATGGCGTGGACCGTGAACGATCCGCGGCGGGCCGTGGAACTGGCCGGCCTGGGCGTCGACGGCGTCACGTCGGACCTGCCGGAGGTCTTCCGGGCGATGGCCGGGCCCCTGGGAGACGACGTGAAGGACGAGGTGGACGACGACGCGGTGGACGTCCGGGACCGGGCGGCGGTGGAGCGGACCGACTGAGCGCTATTGACGCTTCGTCTTCGCGGGACGGTCGGGCTGCTTGCGCAGGCGCCCCCCGGCGAGCGCCTGTTCGTCGACGATCGTGGCCTCCGACCAGGCCTTCCAGGCGCCGAAGGCGCACCAGAGCACGCCGAGCAGGATGCCGAACTCATAGCCCTGGCTCACCCCGTAGGCGGCGCGGAGCAGGCCGAGAAAGGCGAAGACGGACCAGCCGATGATCCGGTATCGCTGTCCCTTGGTCATGCCCGTCAATCTACCTGCTGGTCAGAGAATTCCGGCAGTCACGATCGGGTCACCTCTTGCCGTAACGCTCCTTGGCCAGCTGGGTCGGCGGCTGCTTCTTGGCGCGCTCGTACCGCACCATGACCACGGCGATCGCGAGACCGCACCAGGCGCCCAGGGCACCGCCCACCACGGTGTCGTTGAGGTCGGTCAGCACCGTGATCAGCACCAGCGCGACCACGCCGGTCAGCCAGACGGCGATCCAGATGCGTGCTCGCGGGGTCAGATTGAACTCGGGCATGCCGTCAATCTAGCGGGGTGCCTGACCGTGCCGGCGGTGGCTCCACGCGCCCAGCCCCAGGGCCAGGGCGACGCCGGTCAGCTGGAGCGCGGGCACGAGTCCCGGGGCCCAGCGCAGGGCGGCCGCGGCCGCGGCCGCGCCCACGATCAGCGAGATCAGCAGGGTGCCGCTGTGGGCGACATCACGCAGCGGCTTGCCCGAGGCCAGCCGGATGACCAGGGTGGTCAGGGTTCCGGTCATGTACGTGGTGGACAGCCCGGAGACGCCGTACCGCTGGATCGCGCTGCTCTGCATGCCCAGGGCGAAGGCGTTCAGGGCCAGCAGCACGGCCATCAGCGTGCCCTCGGGATGGTTGCCGGTGCCCCAGTAGAAGGCGGCGTAGATCGCGAAGACGACGAACTCCACCAGCAGCGCGCGGTTCACGGCGGCCGGCCAGACCGGGTCGCTGGACACCGAGGTGCCCGCCACCCGGGTGCCGATCGCAGCGCCGATGACGAAGGCGGCGATGGCGTAGGCGGCGTGCGCCCAGATGTCCGGTTCGCCCTGGGCCAGGCCGCTCCCGAGGAGGACGAGGTTGCCGGTCATCACGCTGGTGAAGGTGCCGCCCAGCGCGAGCAGACCGGTCGCGTCGGTCGCCCCACTGACGAAGGCCAGGGACACGGCCGCCCGGTCACGGGCTCGGGCGGCCTGTTCCCGGCCGTCCACGACTATTGCTTCGCTCTGCTCCGTGACCATCTCTGGACCGTATCCCGGCGCGAGCGTGTCGTTGGGTTCAATCAGGTAAAGATTGGATCCAATTTATGAGACGTCGGCGCTTTCCTATCTCGTGATCATGCAAAACCTCCCCGGCGTTCTAGAACTCTTGCGTCGACTGTTCTAGAACTCCGGGGAGGTTTTGCATGATCACGGAGAAAGAAGGGGGGCAAGAAGGGGGGCAAGAAGGGGGGAGGAAGGGGGAAGAGGGGGTGGGACTCGGATGGCGAGGGGGGTGGGATCGGGTGAGGATCTTGTTGTGCCTGAGACCCCGGCTTCACCCACGATCTTCGTGCTGTTCGGCGCAACCGGCGATCTCGCCGCGCGAATGGTGCTGCCCGCCTTCTACACCCTGGCGCAGAAGAACCTGCTGCCGAAGGAGTGGAGACTCATCGGCAACGGGCGGGGTGACGTGGCCCATGAGGACTTCCGGGCCAAGGTGCGCGAATCCCTCGGCGATGACGTGGAAGATGCCGAGTGGGAGGCCTTCTCGAAAAACCTGCTGTTCGCCGGCGGGGGTTTCGACGAGACCGGTCCGGGCAGTCTGCTAGACGTCATCCGCGACGTCGAGGACGAGCTCGACGACGAGGTCCAGCCGAACTTCATCCACTACCTGGCGATTCCGCCGGTCGCCTTCGAGCCGACCGCGAAAGCCCTGAAGAAGCACGGCCTCACCGACCACGCCCGGGTGGTGTTCGAGAAGCCCTACGGCACCTCGCCCGACGACTTCCGGCAGCTCGACGCCACGGTGCACGATGCTCTCGACGAGGAGCAGGTCTTCCGCATCGACCACTTCCTCGGCAAGGAGGCCACGCAGAACCTGCACGTGCTGCGGTTCGCGAACCAGACCTTCAGCACGGCCTGGCACGGCCACCACGTGGCCGCCGTGCAGATCGACGTGCCGGAGACCCTCGACGTGGCCAACCGCGCGGGCTTCTACGACGCCACCGGCGCGATGATGGACATGGTGGTGACCCACCTGATGCAGGTCGCGGCCGAGATCGCGATGGAGCCGCCGCTGAGCCTGGACGCCCAGGACCTGCAGGACGCCCGGGAATCGGTGATCGCCGCGTTCCGGCCGTTGTCGCCGGACGATGTGGTGCTCGGGCAGTTCGAGGGTTACCGCGACCTGGAGGGTGTGGCCGACGACTCACAGACCGACACGTTCTGCGCGGTGCGGCTGTGGGTCGACACCGATCGCTGGCACGGCGTGCCGTTCCTGCTGCGCAGCGGCAAGCGGCTGGGCGTCAGCGAGCAGCGGGTCAGCCTGGTGATGAAGCCGGTCGAAGGGCCCCTGCCGCAGTCGGACGAGCCCAGTACGATCTCCCTGTCGCTGGCGGGATCCGGTTCGGTGGAAGCCGATTTCGTGCTGAAGCGGCCGGGGGCGGGGATCCGGCTCGCACACGTGCGGCAGACGCTCGAACTCGACCGGATCGAGGACGCGGATCCGCTACCGCCCTACGTGGCTCTGCTCTACGACGTGCTGACCGGTGACCGTTCCCTGTTCACCAGCAGCGCGGGCCTCGAACACGCCTGGCGCGTGGCGGATCCGGTGCTGAAGAACAAGCCCACGCCGCAGCCGTACGAGCCGGGCAGCATGGGCCCCGCGGCGGCGGACGAACTGGCGGCGCCGCACGGCTGGCTCATCTCAGGCGACGGTACCGACGGCAAGCCCCAGCAGTAGATCCAGACCGGCCACGGTGACCGGGGTACGTCCTTCGAGGCGGAACTCCGGCGCCGGGCCCAGCACCAGCTGGCGCTGCCAGACCGCGCTCAGCGAGCCGTCTTCCACCCGGGACTCGAGGTCGGAGAACAGCTCGGCGTAGCCCACCCCCGGGCGTTTGTGACCCCAGCCCACCCAGGCACCCTCGGCCGGGGCGGCGCTGCCGAGACGCAGCCCGTACAGACCGCCCGTGCCGTCGAGCACCGCTCCGGCCAGGGCGTCGTGCCGGGCCAGGCGGGTCTCGTCGACGGCCGCGTCGGCCAGTACCCCGAGCGCGGCGTAACCGTCGACCAGGTACCAGTCCTCGTAACCGCCACCGCTCTGCCAGGGCAGGTCGGGCACCCGCAGCGAGTACGACCCCAGGTAGCCCGGAATCTGCCCGGTGCCGAGCATGCCCAGCCGCTCGTGGAAGAGCGAGAGATCACGCTCGTAGCCCTCGGGCGAGATTCCGGCCTGCGGCCGGTGCCAGAACGTGTAGGCGAGTGTCACGGGCTCTCCCCGGTGCGAGAAGCGAAAATTGAGGACGCGCACCACCGGTGCGCGTCCGCGTCCTCAATTCTGGTGGGGTTCAGCTCTCTGAGGACGCCTTCGGGGGGCCGTCGAGCGGTTCGGCCGCCACGGTGTAGCCCTGCGGCGACCACTCGGCCAGCACCGAGTAGCGGTCGGCCCGCACCACGGTGTGGCGGTATTCCATGCGGCGCTGCTGCACGGTGCTCACCCGCTCGATCTGGAAACAGGCGACGTCGGGCGGTACGGCGAGCAGGTCGCGGTCGCGCTGCGTGGGCATGATCGCGCCGATCCGCTCGCGCCCCCCGGCCATCGAGACACCGCAGCGGGCGGCGAGCTCGTCGTAGAGGCCGGACACGGTGAAGTCGACGTCGAGCAGCGGGCCGGCGATGTCGGCCGGGATCCAGACCCGGTCGTGCGCCATCGGCAGTTCGTCGGCCAGCCGCATGCGCTCGAGGTGGAACAGCGGGGTGCCGGGCTCGAGCCCGAGCTCTTCGGCCGCTGCCGCCCAGGTGACGATCTCCTGCGCGATCACGATGCTGCGCTGCCGGATGCCCTGCGCGTCGACCTCGCGGAACAGCGAGTACAGGCTGCCGAGCGGCGGGTTGGAGTCACCCCCACGACGCACCCACGAACCCCGGCCCTTGGCCGAGTCGATCAGCCGGGACTCACGCAGACGCCGCAGTGCCTCCCGCACGGTGTAGCGGGATACGGCGTAGGCCTCGACCAGCTCGAGCTCGCCCGGGAACTCCTGATCGAACGCGCCCGCCTGAAGTCTTCTGGTCAGCTCCTGCTGGAGCTGGGCCCAGAGCGGCATGGGACTCGAGCGATCGAGGGCATGGACCTCGTCCGGCCCCGTCACGGTGACCACCTCCATGCCGACTTCGGTCAGCTTCGTGCCGACCGGTAGCTTCGTACACAGCTTAGTGGTCTTCGGGCGGCGTGCTCTCCGCCGCGTCTTCGGGCAGATCGCCCACGCGCTGCAGCAACGGGAAGATCACCCAGGTGGCCAGCAGTACCAGGGCCAGACCGCCGGTGATGGCGAGTGCGGTGCCCCGCCCCAGCACCAGGTCGAGCACCAGGTCGACCGCGCAGCAGATGGCCAGGGCGAGGAAGAAGAGGCCGCCGATGGCGAAGCGGGCGGCGACCCGCACCACCAAAGGCTTCTTGTGGAGGGAGAACACCGCCCGGTGATAGGCGACGGGGGCGATCAGGCACACCGTGGCCATGGCCGAGAGCAGGAGCGACGCCACGTAGACGTCGCGCTCCCAGGCGTCCAGCGACTCGAAGCGGCTCTGCAGCGGAAGCGTCAGCAGGAAGGCGAACAGGATCTGCACACCGGTCTGGGTGACCCGCAGTTCCTGCAACAGGTCGCCGAAGTTGCGATCGGCGCGTTCGGACGGGGTCTCGTTCGGTCGTCTTTCGCTCACCATGATCATTCTGGGCCCTTTGGGGCTGGTGCGCCTTTCGTGACGTACCCCTCTTCACCTGGCCTGTGGGCGTCTCGTGGGTGGCCGGTGGCGGCCCGGTGCGGTGTGGAATCCTGTTCCTCTCATCATCGACGGGGGACTGAACCAGGAGGACCGGTTTGCTCGCGCGCGTACGGTTCAGCATCCCGGACCGGCCTGGCACGCTCGGCCGCGTCACCTCTGCCATCGGTTCGGTGGGCGCCGACATCGCCGAGATCGACGTGCTGGAGAGCGAGTCCGGGCGGGCCCTGGACGACGTGTTCGTGCGGGTCCGTGATGTCGCCCACCTGGAACGGGTCGCCGCCCGGCTCGACGGCCTGCCGGGCGTCAGCGTCACCGGCCTGCAGTACCCCGCCCCGCCGGTCACCGGTCACGCCGACCTGGAACTGATCGATCAGGTGCTGTCCCGGCCCGAGCGGGGCCTGCAGACCCTGGTCGACGGCGCCCCGCACTGCTTCGGGGCCGACTGGGCGGCGCTGGTGGAGTACGGCACTGACCTGGCCGTCGTCTCCTCCGTGCTCACCGTGAGTTCCGCCAGTCCGGGGCCGGAGCACGTGGTGCTGACCTCGCCGCTGCGCCTGGCCTCGGTGCGGATGACCGCCCCGGGGGCCGCCGAGCCGAACAGCGGCACGGCGCTCGTCCCGATCGGCAGCAGCCCGCTCGGCCTGGTGCTGGTGCGCTCGTCCGGCCTCGACTTCCACCGGTCGGAGTTGTGGAGGGTGGGCCAGGTGGGGCAGATCGTGGGAACTGTTCTCGCGCCCGTGTGAAGATCGGCCGTGTGACCTCGTACGAACCAGAACTCTGGCTGATCCGTCACGGCCTCACTGAATGGGCCCGTGACCGTCGGCACACCGGCCGCTCCGACATCCCGCTCCTGCCCGAGGGTGAGGAGGGGGCCGCCGCCCTCGTTCCCCGTCTGGCCGGCGTGCACTTCGACCTGCAACTGGCCAGCCCGCTGCAGCGCGCCTGGCGAACCGCCGAACTGGCCGGTCTGGCCCCGGAGCCCGAGCCTCAGGCCGTGGAATGGGACTACGGCGACTACGAGGGCATCACCACCGCCCAGATCCAGGAGAAGGCGCCGGGCTGGTCGATCTGGGACTCGCCGGTGCCCGGCGGGGAGACCGTCGAGCAGGTGGCGGAGCGGGCGGACGCGGTGATCGCCCGGGTGCGCCGGGAGGCGCCCACCCGGGCCGTGGTGGTGGCCCACGCCCACTTCCTGCGGGTGCTGGCGGCCCGCTGGATCGGTCAGGAGCCGCACCTTGCC
The DNA here is from genome assembly GCF_030269305.1 of Kineosporia sp. NBRC 101731. Classification (NCBI taxonomy): domain Bacteria; kingdom Bacillati; phylum Actinomycetota; class Actinomycetes; order Kineosporiales; family Kineosporiaceae; genus Kineosporia; species Kineosporia sp. NBRC 101731. The sequence continues at coordinate 51,493 of NZ_BSTC01000001.1, read as the reverse complement.
GCGCACCTGGCTCTGCACACCTCCACGCTCAGCGTGCTCAACTGGGACCGCGGAACCGCGGTGATCGACCACTGGAACGGTTGATCGCCCCCGAAACCCCCCGCCGGGGAAACCTCTGACCTACCGTGTGCGTTTGATCGTCGATGTGTCCCGTGTCACGACGAGGTGATCTCACATGCGCAGCACGATGCAGAATGTTCCGCTTCTGACCTCCCGGCTGATTGAGTACGCGGGAACGGTCTACCCCGGTTCCGAGGTGGTGACCTGGGGGGCCGACGGCCCCCGGCGCTCGTCGTTCACCGACGTCGCCAAGGACTGCCGCCGCCTGGCGAACGCCCTGCGTTCGCTCGGGGTGGACGGTGACCAGCGGGTCGGCACGTTCATGTGGAACAACGAGGAGCATCTCGAGCTCTACCTGGGCGTGCCGGCCGCCGGCGCCGTGCTGCACACGATCAACATCCGGCTGTTCCCGCAGCAGCTGGTCTACGTGGTGAACCACGCCGAGGACCACGTGGTCTTCGTCGACAACTCCCTGGCCCAGCCGTTCGCCGCGCTCCTCGAGCATGCCCCGCTGGTGCAGCACGTGGTGGTCAACGGCCCGGTGCCCGACGAGGTGGCCCAGGCGCTGGCGGGCGGTGGCAAGCGTCAGGTGCACGACTACCGCGCCCTGCTCGACGCCCAGCCCGACACCTTCGTGTGGCCGGAGCTCGACGAGAACGACGGCGCACTGATGTGTTACACCTCGGGCACCACCGGCAACCCGAAAGGCGTTGTCTACTCGCACCGTTCGAATCTGCTGCACGCCACGTTCTGCGCCGGCAGCAATGCCCTGAGTCTGAACCAGAACGCCCGGGCCCTCTCGATCGTGCCGCTCTTCCACGCCAATGCCTGGGGCCTGCCCTACGCGGCGATGCTGTCGGGCGCGAGCATCGTGATGCCCGACCGCTTCCTCCAGGCCGAGCCGCTGGTGAAGATGATCGAGGCGGAGAAGGTCACCTGCGGCGGCGCCGTTCCCACGATCATGACCGGCGTGCTGGAGTACCTCGACGCGCACCCGGAGGCCGACGTCAGCTCCCTCGGCGAGGTGATCATCGGCGGGTCGGCCTGCCCGCCCGCGCTGATGCACGCCTTCCACGACCGGTACGGCGTCACCATCCTGCACGGCTGGGGGATGACCGAGACCTCGCCGCTGGGCACGGTCGCCATCGCGCCGGTCGGCACCGAAGGCGAGGAGTACTGGCAATACCGGCACAGCCAGGGCCGGCTCGCCCTGCACGTGGAGGCCCGGCTGGTCGGCCCGGACGGTTCCGCGCAGCCCTGGGACAACGAGGCGGTGGGCGAGATCGAGGTTCGCGGGCCGTGGATCACCGGTTCCTACTACCGCGAAGAAGACCCGGACAAGTTCGACGACGGCTGGCTGCGCACCGGCGACATCGGCAGCCTGACGCCCGACGGGTACCTGACCGTCACCGACCGCGCCAAGGACGTGATCAAGTCCGGTGGTGAGTGGATCAGCTCCATCGACCTGGAGAACGCCCTGATGGGGCATCCGGCGGTGCACGAGGCCAGCGTGGTCGGGGTGCCCGACGACAAGTGGGGTGAGCGGCCCCTGGCGGTGGTGGTGCTCGGTGAGGGGGCGGTGCCGGACGTCGAGGAGCTACGGACCTATCTCCAGACCCGGGTGGCGCGCTGGCAGGTGCCCGAGCGCTGGGCGTTCGTCACCGAGGTGCCCAAGACCAGCGTGGGCAAGTTCGACAAGAAGGTGCTGCGCGCGGCCTATGCGGACGGGGCCCTGACGGTGGAGCAGCCGGTGGCAACCCCCTAAAAAACCGTTCGTGATCATGCAAAACCTCCCCGGCGTTCTAGAACTGTGGGTGACGGAGTTCTAGAACTCTGGGGAGTGGGGGCACCTCCCGGCCGAAGGCTGGGGGATTTGCATGATCACGGAGAGGGTTTTCAGCAGACCGACTTCACGTCCTGGGCCTTGTTCGGGTTCGCCGGCTTGGCTGTCCTGGCCTTACCTGGCTTGGGTTTCGGCGTGGTGGCCTGCTCGGAGCTGCTGATCGACCGCTCGACCAGTTCGTGCACGCGATCGAAGTCCGGGTGGACCACGTCCACCACCTGGCGGGTGAAGGGCAGGCTGGTCACCCGGCCGCCCTGCACCCGCTTGCTTAGGTCCACCCAGGCGTCCAGATCGCTCAGCGGGATGCCGGTGGTGATGTTGCGCTTGGCGGCCTTGGCCAGCTTCGGGAACTGCAGGGCCACCGTCACCGGGTCGACCTGGCTGACGAACGCGGCGATCACGCACCGCTGGCGCTGCATGCGGTGGTAGTCGTCGCTGGCCCACCGCGACCGGGCGAACCAGAGGGCGTGATAGCCGTCCAGGTGCTGCTGGTCGCCGATCTCGATCCAGCCGCCGGTGGCCGTGCGGTAAATCGGTGAGGCGGGGTTGCTGTCACCGCCGATCGGCAGTCGCTCGCGCACGTTGACCGTGAGACCGCCGATGGCGTTGACGAATTCGGCGAAGCCCTTGAGGTTGAGCATGGCGTAGGTGTCGATCTTCAAGCCGGTGGCGCCCTCGATCGCATCCTCGGTCGCGGCCAGGCCCGGGTTGCGGAAATCGTCGTAGCCCGAGCCTGGTCCCTCGGCCCAGGTCCAGACGGCATTCAACAGGCAGGCGTCGCCGCAGTCGAAACCATCCGGCCAGGCACTGTTCCCGGGGGTGCCCAGCGGGAAGGGCACCCTCTCCAGGTTGCGGGGCAGGCTGAAGAGCACGGTGTTGCCCGTCCGGGTGTCGATGCTCGCGACGATCATCGTGTCCGGGCGGATGCCGACCCGGTCCTCACCCGCGTCCGACCCGATCAGCAGCACGTTCACCCGCGGGGTGCCGGCCCACGGGTCGGCCAGCGCGGAATCAGCCAGCACCGAGCTGGTCTCGGCGTCGACCCGGTCCTGGAACACGGCGTCCACCAGGTCCCGCCCGATCAGCGCGTACCGCCCGAGCTGATAGGCGGGCAGGGCCACAGCGATGACCAGGGCCAGCACCAGCACGGTGGAGAACAGCCGCTGGCCGGTGCCGAGCGAGGCCTCGCGGCGCAGCTGGGTGTGGGTGATCACGATCGAGAGCACCCAGATCGTGGCGACGACGGCGATCGAGACCGTCGCGATCATCAGCCGGCCCGGCTCGACCACCAGGCTCTGGACCCGGTCCAGCGGATCGCCTTCCAGGGCGGCCCAGCCCAGGGCCACGAGCCCGGCACCGGTCAGGCCGAGGACGAACCCGCCCGTGCGACGGCGCCCGGCCGCCAGCAGGCCCGAACCGGGCAGCAGGGAACCGATGATCGTCCAGCCGATCACCCAGGAGAAGCCCTGACCGTGACGTGTGGCGTGACTGCCGCGCCGTCCGGCCGAGACGATCGGCGCATCGTCGTACGAGCCCACCCGGCCGCCGGCCATGGGTCGACCGGTATCCGGCTGGCGTAGGTCGGACATCGCACCCCTCGGCGCGGGTGGCCCGGGCGGCCGCGCTTCGCGCACTGAGCGGTGAGTATGCCCGCAGAGCAGTAAATCCCGGGTCCGGAAAGGGACAACCGGGCTACTTGTGTGCGACTGCCCGATCCTGGCCTGTCCGGTCGGCCGACCCGAGGGTCGACCGACCGGAGGAGATCAGCAGACCTCGGTGACGTCCTGTGCGTTGTCCGGGTCTTCGGCCTTGGCGGTCTTGTCGGTGTCGTCCTTCTTGGTGCCCGACCCCGTGCTCTTGTCCGTGCCGGTCGAGGCGCCCGCGCTCGGCGTGGCGGTCGAGGTGGCGGTCGACTTCTTCTTGCCGGCGTTCTCGGACTTCTTGATCGCCTTCTTCACCTTCGAGTGCATCAGGTCGAAGTCCGGGTTGACCGTGGTGCCGCCGACGGCCTCGTTGGTGAATGAGAGGCTCGTGACCTTGCCGCCCTGCACGCGGGTGGCGAGCTCGACCCAGGCCTGGAGGTCGGACTGTGGGATGCCGGTGGCCATGTTGTTCTTCAGGGCCTTGGCGATCTTGGTCCAGCTCTTGGCGATGGTGACCGGGTCGGCCTGATCCGTCACGGCGGCGATCACACAACGCTGGCGGCGCATGCGGTCGTAGTCGTCGGTGCTCCAGCGCGACCGGGCGTACCAGAGCGAGTGGTAACCATCCATCTTCTGGTTGTCGCCGACCTCGATCCAGGCCTTGGCGACCGGGTTCTTGGAGTTACCACCGATCGGCAGGCGCTCGGAGACGTTCAGCGTCAGGCCGCCGATGGCGTCGATGAAGTCGGCGAAGCCCTCGAGGTTGAGCATCGCGTAGGTGTCGATCTCCAGGCCGGTGGCGCCGGTGAGAGCGTCTTCGGTGGCTCGTAGACCGGGGTTCTTGAACTTGGTCTTGGGGTAGTACTGCGCACCGTCGCCCTCGGCCCAGCGCCAGATGGCGTTGATGAGGCACTCGTTGCCGACTCCGGCCTCGGGGCAGTAGTAGCCCTCGGGCCAGGCTTCCGCACCCGGTGTACCGGCCTTGAACGGCACCCGCTGCAGGCTGCGGGGGATGCTGAAAAGCACGGTGTTGCCGCTGGAGGGCTGGATGCTCGCCACGATCATCGTGTCGGGCCGGATGCCCTCCCGGGTGGCGCCGGCGTCGGAGCCGATGAGCAGCACATTGATGCGATCGGTGCCGGCCCACGGGTCGGCGGCCTCGGCATCGGGCTTGGCATCGTCCGCGTCGCTGTCGTTCTCGCTGTTGAACAGGCTCTTGACCAGGTCACGCTGCACGAGCGCGTAGTCACCGACGGTGTAGGTGGGCACGCCGACGCCGATGACGAGAGCCGCGACCACCACCCAGCTGAAGGCCTTCTGACCGGCGTCGAGCGTGGCGTAGCGGCGCAGCTGGCTGTTGGTGAGAAGAATGGTCAGGGCCCAGAGCACGCCGATCAGCACCGCTGCGACGGCGAGCATCAGCAGCTTCTGCGGGTCGACGGCGAACGAGACGCCCTTCTTCATGATGTTGCCGCTCAGGGCCCAGACCGCGATGGCCGCACCGACGAGGGCGAGCACGCCGAGCACCGCGGCGCCGAGCCGGCGCCAGCCGGCGGCGATCAGGCCGAGGCCCGGGATCAGGGCACCGATGATGGTCCAGGCCACGACCCAGGAGAAACCCTGGCCGTAGGTGGTGGCGTGGCTACCGCGGCGGCCGTCCTCGTCGTCCAGGAGCGGCTCGGGAGCGGGCTGCGTACGTCGCGAGGAGGGCCCACCGGCGCGGCTCCCGGAACGGCTCGGGGGACGTTCACCCCGGCTGTCGGGGGAGTCCCACGGTTCCCGGGGAGCCCGGTTGCCCGCGCGATCGTCGTGCCCGCCGCCGTAGCCGGGCCCGCCGGAGCGCCCCGGTCGAGCCTGCTCGTTACCGCGCGACTGCTCGCCGTAACGGGCATCGGCATCGGATCGTCGCGAGCGCCGAGATGAAGGCTCGACCTGCGTCACCCGCGTCTCCTGCCGTATCGGTGGTGCCTCGTGAACATGCTGACCGGAAGAGCATGCACTACCGGTGCCAACCCTCTGCCTCGCTGCAGATAGATAATTCGTTACAACATTGCTGTCGTGCGGTGGGTCACACGATCAGATTGTTACCGAAGTGACACGGCCGGATTCGTGGCGTATCAGCGCGATATGCGCGGATCTGGCTAGTGGCTAACAATAAGGGCTTCGGCTGTGTTGGCTACCAGTCCCATCTCATTCAGTCTCGCCCAGGCCCGATCTGTGCCTCTCCGGGCCCGTTCCTTTGCTCTGAATCCGGTTGATCACGGCGCGCCGCGACATCTGCTTTGCCGTCAGGCGTGCCGGACCGGTAGCCTTGCCGCACCACGAGGAGGCGTCGCCTAGTCCGGTCTATGGCGCCCGCCTGCTAAGCGGGTTTGGGGTTTATCCCCCATCGCGAGTTCAAATCTCGCCGCCTCCGCGGTCCGAGAGGGCCCTGTCACCAGTTGACAGGGCCCTCTCGTGTTTTGTCGGCCTTCTCCGGATCTCATCCGTTCGGGTGCCCAGAGGTGCGCCGTTCGTCCGAGTCGTGGTCGGATGGGTGCGCCACCCGAGAGTCATACGAGAGTCACATCAGACCCACAGCACCCGGAGGTTGCCCCTATGCGCCCCGCTCGGCCCTTGTTGCGCCGGAATCTGTCTGTGGGGGTGGGGTTGGTGTCGCTGGCTTCCCTGGTGGTCGCCGGGTGCGGATCGGGGACGACGAACACCCCGCCCCTCGCCACGTCCACGAGCAGTTCCCCACCCGCCCCGGCCACCTCGACGACCCCAGCCACCCCGGGAACCGCGGATCCGCAGGGAAGCTCAACGGCGTCCTCAGGCAGTGCGGTCGACCCGACCACCGCACCGGTGACCTCGGAAACGACCTCGACGGCCGCCCCGGCGGCCCAGGAACTGCCGCGGGGCGGTACCGAGCTCTTCCCGCGCTATCGCCTCGTGGGCTATTCCGGAGGGGCTGCCAAGTCGTTCGGCCGGCTGGGCATCGGCGATCTGCAGGCCCGGGTCGACGAGATCGAGAAGCTCGGCCGGAAGTACGCCGGTGACGGGCGGGAGCCGCTGCCGGTGCTGGAGCTCATCACCACCGTGGTGCAGGCGTCGCCGGGCCGGGACAAGATGTACCGGGCCCGCACCCGGGACACCGAGATCGAGCGCTACCTGAAGGTGGCCCGTGCGAACAAGGCATTGCTGCTGCTGAACATCCAGCCCGGCCGGGCCGACTTCCTCACCGAGGTCACCGCGATGAGCAAGTGGCTGGAGGAGCCCGACGTGGGCCTGGCCCTGGACCCGGAATGGGCGGTCGGGCCGAAGCAGACACCCGGCCATGTCTACGGCCACACCAGCGCGGGTGAGCTCAACCAGGTGTCGCTGTGGCTCTCGAAGTTCGTGACCCAGCGCGGTCTGCCGGAAAAGGCTTTCGTGGTGCACCAGCTCGCGCCCCGGATCATCAGTGACGTGCCGAAGATCCGGAAGCGCAAGGGCCTGCAGTTCATCCTGAGCGTGGACGGGATCGGCGCGCGGGTGGACAAGGAGAAGACCTGGCGCAAGCTGGTGCAACCCCTGCCTGACGGTACCCACGCCGGTTTCAAGCTGTTCTTCGAGGAAGACCGGGAGCACGGAAAGCTGATGACGCCGTCGCAGGTACTGAAGCTGAAGCCCCGCCCGGAGTATGTCCTCTACGAATAAAGCCTTCCGTGATCATGCAAGACCTCCCCAGCGTTCTGGAACTCACCGCGCGATGAGTTCTAGAACTCCGGGGAGGTCTTGCATGATCACGAAGGGGTTCAGGCGGCGCCCAGGCGGGCCTTCAGATCGTTCAGCTCGGTGAGCAGGGTGGTCGGCGTTTTCTCCCCGATCTTGTCGAACCACTCCTCGATCAGCGGGATCTCGGCCCTCCACTCGTCCGGGTCGACGCGCACGGCCTGCTCCAGCTGGTCCTCGCCGAGATCGAGGCCGCTGATGTCGAGCGTGCCCGGCGCCGGCACATGGCCGATCGGGGTCTCGACGGCGGCGACCTGGCCCTCCAGCCGCTCCACCACCCACTTCAGCACGCGGCCGTTCTCGCCGTAGCCCGGCCAGAGAAACCCGCCGTCCTCATCACGCCGGAACCAGTTGACGTAGAAGATCTTCGGCAGTTTGTCGGCGTCGGCGCCCTTGCCCACGTCGATCCAGTGCTGGAAGTAGTCGCCGGCGTTGTAGCCGATGAACGGCAGCATGGCCATCGGGTCACGGCGCACCACGCCGACCGCGCCGGTCGCGGCGGCGGTGGTCTCGGAGCTCAGGGTCGCACCCATGAACGTGCCGTGGGTCCAGTCCCGCGACTGCGTGACCAGCGGGATCGTGGTCTTGCGGCGCCCGCCGAAGAGGATGGCTGAGATCGGCACACCGGCCGGGTCGTCGTATTCGGCGGCGAGGATCGGGCAATTGCGGATCGGCGTGCAGAACCGCGAGTTCGGGTGCGACGAAGGGCTTTCGGACGCGGGTGTCCAGTCGTTGCCGTGCCAGTCGGTGAGATGCTCGGGTGGCTGCGGGGTCATGCCCTCCCACCAGATGTCGCCGTCGTCGGTCAGCGCCACGTTGGTGAACACCGATCCGCCCGCCTCGATCGCCCGCATCGCGTTCGGGTTGGTGTCCCAGCCGGTACCGGGAGCCACTCCGAACAGGCCGTTCTCGGGGTTCGTGGCGTAGAGCCGGCCGTCGTGGCCGAACCGCATCCAGGCGATGTCGTCGCCCAGCGTCTCGACCTTCCAGCCGGGGATCGTCGGCTCGAGCATCGCCAGGTTGGTCTTGCCGCAGGCACTCGGGAACGCGGCGGCGATGTACTTCACCACGTTCGACGGTGAGGTGAGCTTGAGGATCAGCATGTGCTCGGCCAGCCAGCCCTCGTCGCGGGCCATCGCCGAGGCGATGCGCAGCGAGTAGCACTTCTTGCCGAGCAGGGCGTTGCCGCCGTAACCCGAACCGAACGACTGGATCTCGCGACTCTCCGGGAACTGCACGATGTACTTGGTGTCGTTGCAGGGCCAGGCCACATCCTCCTGGCCGGGCTCCAGCGGGGCACCGATCGAGTGCATCGCCGGCACGTAGTCCGCCGACGGGCCCATCTTCTCGAGCACCCGGGTGCCGGTCTTGGCCATCACGTTCATCGAGACGACGACGTAGGGGGAGTCGGTGATCTCCACGCCGAACATCGGTTTCTCGGCATCGAGATGCCCCATCACAAAAGGGATCACATACATCGTGCGGCCCTTCATGCAGCCGCGGTAAAGGTCTTTCAGAACGGCCCGCATCTCGCCCGGGTCCATCCAGTTGTTCGTCGGGCCGGCGTCGGCCTCGTCGACGGAACAGATGAAGGTGCGGTCTTCGACCCGGGCCACGTCAGTGGGGTCGGAGGCACACCAGTACGAGTTCGGTTTCTTCGCAAGTTTCACGAAAGTGCCTGCGGCGACGAGCTCGTCGATGATCTCCTGGTGCTGCTCAGCCGAACCGTCGATCCACACCACGCGCTCCGGAGTGGTCAGTGCGGCCGTCTGCGAGACCCAGGCCAGCAGGCCGGGATGCCTGGTCGGGGCCTGCGCGGGGGTGATGGCGTCGTTCTGGAATGTCGTCACGGGGCTGCCTTCCTCGTGGGTGTGAATCACGCCTGGAACAGACAGCGCCCCGGCTCGCCCCGACAACATGAGAACGACGTTCTGATGTCACGGGCGGTAGCCGGAACGTCGTTGTCCGCGGGGTTTTCTCCACCGTACCTGTCCGGACAGGTGTTGTGAACCTGTCCGGACATAGGAATCGGTGACGCTCTTCACATCGCTCTGACGTGGGCAAACCCGATTGCAAGGCCTTGCGTCGATGCTGCACGAACTTGCAGCCCCGGTGACAGCAGCGAACCCCGCCACTGGCCGGTGAAAGCATTCAGTGACGGGGTTCGGGTCGGTGCAGGGCTTACGCGGAGGTCTGCTTCTCCCTCTTCCAGGCCGCGGCGATCGAGGTCTTGGTGCTCGTGCGCAGCAGAGATCCCTCGTAGAGACGGGCGGCGAGGACGATGAGGAGGGCCCCGGTGGCGGCGATGATGCCGAGCGAGATCAGGGCCTCCCACCAGGACGCGTCCTCGATCAGCAGTCGCCGGGGCATGCTCATCGGTGAGGTGAAGGGGACGTAGGAAAGAACTTTCAGGCCGGTACCGGGATCGGTGAACGAAAAGGCCAGGAAGAAGGGGATGATCAGGGCCATCTGCAGGGGCATCGTGGTCGACTGGAGGTCTTCCTGTCGCGCGGCCAGGGCACCCGCGGCGGCCCAGGCACAGCTCAGCATCACGAAGCCGAGGGCGAAGAAGAGCAGGAACCAGCCGCCCGAGCTGAGCAGCAGACTGGCCGCGGCCCCCTGGCCGGTCGCGCTGGCCGCCGCCAGGCCGATCGCCAGCAACAGGGCGACCTGGCCCAGGGCGAGCACCGCGTTGCCCACGATCTTGCCTGCCAGCAGTAGCCGCACCGGGGTGGCCGCGACCAGGATCTCGATCACCCGGCTCTGCTTCTCCTCCACCACGCTCTGCGCGATGGTCAGGCCGAAGACGATGGCGGTGAAGTAGAACAGGGCGGCGAAGGCGAAGCTGAGCACCGTGGCAACGCCCTCGTTCGGGGAGCCGGGCTCCAGCAGGCGCTCACCCGGCGGCCGGGTGCTCTGCAGCTGGGTCAGCACGTCGTCACCGACCCCGGCCTCGGCCAGCACCGCCCTGGTCTCGTCGGCCTGCGCGGCCACGGTGATCAGCGTGCTCAGGTCGCTGTCGACCTCGTCGCGGCCGATCACCTCGAGCGTGCCGTCGGCGTTCTCGACCAGCGCGGCGTCCGCGTCCTCGGAACGCACCAGGGCGGTGGCGGCGTCGGCCGAGTCCGCGTTCACCAGCGTCAGGTCGGCTGGCGGCACCCCGGTCTCGGCGGCGCGGGTGACCAGCGGCAGATCGTCCTCGCTGGCCTTGTCGTCGGCCTTCTCCTGCTCGTCGGCGCTGGTGATCGCGGCGGCCCCGACGGTCTTGGCGGTCTCGCCGATCGTGGTCGCGCTCGACCCGGCCACCGCGAGGCGGAACTTCGGATGGCCGTCGTCGCCGCTCAGCAACATCGGCACCACCACCGAGCCGGCCACGATCAGCAGCATCACCGCGGTGGAGATGAGGAAGGCCTTGTCGCGGAGCTTGGTCGTGATCTCCCGGGCCGCGATCAGGCGAATGGTCTCGATCACTGGGACACCTCCCGATAGATGTCGGCCAGGGCGGGAATGACCCGGCTGAACTCGTGGACCGGCCCGTGTTTCAGGGCCACGGAGAGCAGTTGCTGGTCGTGTGACACGTCGGGCAGTTCGACCAGGGCCTTCGGCCCGTCCACGTCGAGCACCTGGATACCGTCGACGTCCCGTAGCCAGCCCGCGTCCTCACCCAGCACCAGACGGAAACGGGCACCCGCCCGCTCGTGCCGCAGTGCCTCGACCGGGCCCTGCGCCACCACGCCGCCCCCGGCGATGATCACCAGGTCGTCGCAGATCCGCTCGACCAGGTCGAGCTGATGGCTGGAGAACAGCACCGGCACACCGGTCGCGGCGCTGGTGCGCAGGATCGTGGTCATCGTGTCCACGGTGATCGGGTCGAGACCGCTGAACGGCTCGTCCAGCACCAGCAGCGCCGGTTCGTGGATCAGGGCCGCGGCCACCTGCACCCGCTGCTGGTTGCCCAGCGACAGCGACTCCAGCTTGTCGGTCATCCGGTCGCCCAGGCCGAGCTGCTCCAGCAGGTCGGTGGCCCGGCGCCGGGCCGCGCCCGCGTCCACCCCGTGCAGGCGGGCCAGGAAGATCAGCTGGTCGAGGGGGTTCATCTTGGGATAGAGACCGCGTTCCTCGGGCATGTAGCCGAACCCCCGGCGGGCCTCCCGATCGACGGGCTGCCCCTTCCAGCTCACCGTGCCGGAGTCGGGGGCGAGAATGCCCAGCACGATCCGCATGGTGGTGGTCTTGCCGGCGCCGTTCGAGCCGACGAACCCGGTGAGCCGACCCGGCCCGACGGTGAACGAGATGCCGTCCAGGACCCGGCGGCCGTCGAACGAACGACTGATGCCGTTCAGCTCAAGCATGATCCGCGCTCCTTCGTGGGTGGTTCTGCTGACCCCACCGACGCTAGGCGCTCACCTGATCACTCGTCGTCCGGCGCGCGACGGACCGGCCGTGTCCCCCTTGCGACGGACCTGCGACGGACCTGCGACGTGCCCTCAGCGATCCCCGGGCGTCACCACACCGCTCTCGTAGGCGAACACCACGGCCTGTACCCGGTCGCGTACGCCGAGCTTGGCCAGCACCCGGGACACGTGGGTCTTCACGGTGGCCTCGCCGACGAAGAGTGCGGCGGCAATCTCGGCGTTGCTCGAACCGGCGGCCAGCAGCCGCAGGATGTCCCACTCCCGATCGGTCAGCTGGTCGAGCAGGGCCGGACGCTGCACAGACCCCGGGTTGACGGTGAACCGGTCGAGCACCCGGCGGGTCAGCTCGGGGGCCAGCATGGCGTCGCCCCGGGCCACGATGCGGATGGCGTGGATCAGGTCTTCCGGGGTGGAGTTCTTCAGCAGGAACCCGGCTGCTCCCGCCTGCAACGACTCGAACAGGTAGTCCTCCCGGTCGAAGGTGGTGAGGATGACCACCTTCGCGCTCGACGTCCTGGTGATCTCCCGGGTGGCGGTGATGCCGTCGGTGCCCGGCATCTGCACGTCCATCAGGATGATGTCAGGTGCGCATTCGGCGGCCCGGGCGATCGCCTCGGCGCCGTTCGAGGCCTCCGCCACCACCTCCAGACCGGGCTCGCTGGACAGGATCATCCGGAACCCGGCCCGCATCAATTCCTGATCGTCCGCCAGCAGCACTCTGATCGACTCGGTCACTTGCCCGCCATCTCCTCGTTCGTGGTTCTGACCAGCGGCAGCCGGGCGCGCACCCGGTAACCGCCCTCGGGACGACGGCCCAGGTCGAGCGTGCCGCCGTGCACCTCCACCCGCTCGCGCATGCCGACCTGACCCAGTCCGGAACCCTGACTGCCGACAAGCCCCACGCCCCGACCGTTGTCGACGACCTCCACCTCGACCGCCTCGGCCAGGTACCGCAGCCGGGCGTCGATCCGGCTGGCCCCGGCGTGCTTCAGGGCGTTCGTCAGGGCCTCCTGCACGATCCGGTAGACCGACACCGAGACCGCCACGGTCAGCGGCACGGGTGTGCCGACCACGGTGAAATGCGTTGCCAGGCCGGGTGACGCGGCATTCTCCAGGAGATGCGGCAGACCGTCGACACCCGGGGGTGGTGGGGTGTCGTCCCCCATCGGCTTCTCATCGGTGTCGCGCAGCACCACCAGCAGCCGGCGCATCTCCTCCACCGCGGAACGTCCCGACTCCTCGATCACGCCGAGCGTCCGGCGGGTGAGTTCCGGGTCGCGGTCGAGCACCCGCCGCGCGGCTCCCGCCTGCACCCCCATCAGGCTCACGTGATGAGCCACCACGTCATGCAGTTCCCGGGCGATGCGCACTCTTTCGGCCAGCACGGCCCGGCGCGCGCTCTCGTCGCGCTCGCGGGCCAGCTCCAGCGTGCGCTCGTGCAACTGCTCCCGCTGCCGCTCCTGCCGCCACGAGGCATCACCGAAATACCAGGCGCCGGCGAAGAAGAGGACGTTGTACAGAGTGCTGTAGAGAACGGTCGCCAGATGCGCGGGGATCGGTCCCTCGCCCTCGTGGCCCTCGCCCTCCGCCCAGGCCGTCGCACTGATCGCGTAGGCCAGCCAGCAGAACATCACCACCACGACGATCGTGCGGGCGGCGTTCGTCAGGCGCCGGTCACGGCCCCAGGCCCCGGCCGTGTAGAGCGTGCAGAACAGGGCGATCGAGCTCATCGTGCTCTCGATGATCGCCCGCGACTGCATCCCGATGAACGCGACGGACACCACCAGCAACACGGGCAGGGGGTGCCGGCGGCGCAGGCAGAGCGGTAGCCCCACGGCGAACGACCAGAGCACCGACTCCAGGATCGAGATCTTCATCAGATCGTCGTCGTCGCTCGAGATACTGCGGTAGAGGAAGGCACTGAGCACCATGCCCGCGGTCAGCAGGAGGCCGGTGATCACGTCCCACCGCAGCTGCCGCGCGGACGGCCCGGGCCGTGCGTAGCCGTCGTCATCGGCCGTGCTGCTGGCCCATTGCGCCACCTGCCGGATCCCACCCCTCATACCGGCAGCGTACGCAAGCTCTAAAGTCTTCGACCATGACGGATCCGGGCCCCCGCGCCGAGAGCCTGCAGTCGCTCACCCGGGGGCTTGCCGTGATCCGTTGTTTCGACGCCGATCACGCCGAGCTCACCCTGTCCGACGTCGCCCGCCGGTCCGGTACCTCCCGCGCCACCGCCCGCCGCATTCTGCACACGCTCGAAGACCTCGGCTACGTGCGCATGCGGGACGCCCGGTTCACGCTCACACCCCGGGTGCTGGAACTGGGAGGGGCCTATCTGGCCTCGTCCCCGTTGCCCGTCCTCGCGCGTCCGCACCTGTCCGACCTCACCGCGACCTGCGACGAGTCGAGCTCGATGTCCGAACTCGACGGCGACGACATCGTCTACGTCGCCCGGGTGGAACGGCGGCGCATCATGACCGTCGCGATCGGCATCGGCACCCGGTTCCCGGCCTACGCCACGTCGATGGGTCGCGTGTTGCTGGCCGGGCGGCCGGCTGCGTGGGTGGACGCCTATCTCTCGCGGGTGCCGTTGGTCGGGTTCACGAGCCACACGATGGAGGACGCCGGTCAGCTCCGTTCCGAGGTGGATCGGGTTCGCGACCAGGGCTGGTGCCTGGTCGACGAGGAACTGGAACCCGGCCTGCGCTCGGTCGCCGCGCCGGTGATCGCGCCGTCCGGCGAGGTGATCGCGGCGGTGAACATCTCCACCACCACCCGCCGCAGCATCGAGGAGATCCGGGCCGAGCTCCTGGAACCCCTCCTGGCCTGTGCCCGGGAGATCGGCGCCGACCTGGCCCGGGCGCGGGCACACAACCACTGACTCTGGCGCAACAACCTCATGGCTTGTGGCTCGCTTCTCACGCCGGCCACAACGTCAAGAGTTCAACAGCGGCCACGTGCGAGCCGCTCACGCCGCGGTCCGGCCGCCGGCGAGGCATGCGCCGTGTGTACACCTGGTACATCGGGTACCGGATGTACCAGGTGTACACATCGTCGGCGGTTCCCGGCCGGTCCGGATCGGCTCCGAAGAGCCTGGTCACCGATACCCCTGCTCAGGGCAGCCCACCAGTGCTCCTCATCCCCTACTGCCACGCCCACAATTCCTGACCCGTGTGCCCGCATGGTGGCTACGACCCCCACAGGCGTCCTCTGTTGTGCGACCGGATGCCACCCACTTCTTCCCCGGCGACCCACGAATGAACTATTCTGTTCTCAGAACGCACAAGCGTTCGCTCAGCGAACACTGGGAGTCGACGAATGCCCGCCGCGTACGTCTACCAAGCCCTGCGCACACCGTTCGGGCGGTTCAACGGTGCGCTCGCCGACAGCCGCCCCGATGACCTCGCCGCTCACGTGGTCAAGGCTCTGACCAGCAGTGCTCCGGCTCTGGACCCGGCGCGGATCGACGAGATCGTGCTGGGCAACGCCAACGGCGCGGGTGAGGACAACCGCAACGTGGCCCGGATGGCCGGGTTGCTCGCCGGGCTGCCGACCTCGGTGCCGGCCACCACGGTGAATCGGCTGTGCGGGTCCGGTCTGGACGCGGTGATCTCGGCCTCGCGCTCGATCGAGACCGGTGACGCGGACGTGGTGATCGCGGGCGGCGTGGAATCGATGACGCGGGCGCCCTGGGTGTTGATGAAACCGGCACCCGCGCGCGACGCCTCGCTGGTGTCCACCACCCTGGGGTGGCGTCTGGTCAACGAGAAGATGCCCGACGAGTGGACGGTATCGCTGGGTGAAGCGAACGAGCAGCTGCGGGAACGGTTCTCGATCAGCCGGCAGCGGCAGGACGAGTTCGCGTTGCGCTCGCACCGGCTCGCGCAGCAGGCCTGGGACGACGGCTTCTACGACGAACTGGTGACGCCCACGGCCGGGCTGACGAAGGACGAGGGAATCCGGGCCTCTTCCACCGTGGAGAAACTCGCCTCGCTGAAACCTGTCTTCCGCCCCGACGGCACGATCACCGCGGCCAACGCCTCCCCGCTGAACGACGGGGCGTCCGCCGTTCTGGTCGGGTCGCCGAAGGCCGCGGACCTGCTCGGGCTGGCGCCACGGGCCCGCATCGCCGGGCGCGCGGCCCACGCCTGCGATCCGCCGGAGTTCGGGTTCGCGCCGGTGGCCGCGGCGCAGAAGGCGTTGCAACGCGCGGGTATCGACTGGGGTGACGTCGGCGCGGTCGAGCTGAACGAGGCCTTCGCGGTGCAGGCTCTGGCCTGTGTCGACGCCTGGAAGATCGACCCGGAGATCGTCAATGTGCGGGGCGGGGCGATCGCGATCGGTCATCCGCTGGGTGCATCCGGCGGCCGGCTGATCGGGAACCTGGCGGCCGTCCTGGCCGAACGGAATGAGCGCTGGGGTGTGGCGGCTATCTGCATCGGTGTCGGCCAGGCTCTGGCCGTCGTGCTGGAGAGCGTCGCCTGATGGCCGGGTTCTATGACTCCGCCGATGCCGCAGTCGCCGGAATTGCCGACGGTTCAACAGTTCTCATCGGTGGCTTCGGATCGGCCGGGCAACCCGTGGAACTGATCGACGCCCTGCGCCGGCTCGGTGCCCGCGATCTGACCGTGGTCAGCAACAACGCCGGAAACGGTGACTTCGGGCTGGCCGCGCTGCTGGCCGCCGGGCAGGTGCGCAAGATGGTCTGCTCGTTCCCGCGGCAGAGCGACTCCTGGGTGTTCGACGAGCTCTACCGCGCGGGCAAGATCGAGCTCGAGGTGGTGCCGCAGGGCAACCTCGCCGAGCGGATGCGCGCGGCCGGCGCGGGGATCGGTGCCTTCTTCGGCCCGACCGGCGTGGGTACCCCGCTGGCCGAGGGCAAGGAGGAACGGACGATCGACGGTCGCCAGTACGTGCTGGAGTATCCGATCCGCGGTGACATCGCCCTGATCAAGGCGCACCGGGCCGACCGGATGGGCAACCTGGTCTACCGCAAGACCGCGCGCAACTTCGGCCCGGTGATGGCCACGGCCGCGACCACGACGGTCGTGCAGGTGGGCGAGATCGTGCCGACCGGCGATCTCGACCCGGAAGCCGTTGTCACGCCGGGAATTTTCGTCGACCGGGTAGTGGAGATCCGATGAGCCTGAGCAAGGCCGAGCTGGCCGCGACCGTCGCCCGGGATATCCCGCAGGGTGCCTACGTGAACCTCGGCATCGGGCAGCCGACCACCGTGGCCGACTACCTGGCGCCGGACAGCGGGGTGGTGCTGCACACCGAGAACGGCATGCTGGGCATGGGCCGGGCCGCCGTCGGTGACGAGATCGACCCGGACCTGATCAACGCGGGCAAGGTGCCAGTGACGCAGCCGCCCGGGGCCGCGTACTTCCACCACGCCGACAGTTTCGCCATGATGCGGGGCGGTCACCTCGACGTGTGTGTGCTCGGTGCGTTCCAGGTGTCGGCCCGTGGCGACCTGGCCAACTGGCACACCGGTGAGCCGGGGGCGATCCCGGCGGTGGGCGGTGCGATGGATCTGGCCATCGGGGCCAAGCAGGTGTTCGTGATGATGACGCTCTTCACCCGCGACGGAACCCCGAAGCTGGTGCCGGAATGCACCTACCCGCTGACCGGTCGGCAGTGCGTGAGCCGGGTGTACACGGAGCTCGGCGTGTTCGAGATCGAGGAGGGCGGAGTTCGGGTGCGGGAGACCTTCGGCATCACGCCGGACGAACTCCAGACCCGCCTCGACATCGAACTTCGCTAGTTGTCGACCTTTTCGCTCTCGGGGGCCGGTGGCAGCCGGTAGACGTGCTCGGTCCAGGTGCTGCCGTCCCACCAGCGCATCCGGCCGGCGTTCTCCTGCTGATCCTGGTCGCGGTACCAGCCGGGCTCACCCGGCGGTTCGGGTTCGGGGTCTTCCCGCAGGGCGATCCGGATCTCCCGGCGCACCGGCCCGCGCGGTGCGGGAAGGTCGGCCACCGGGTTCGGTTCGTGCTCCGCGGCAGTGTCGATGCGGGGCAGATAGGTCGTGGGTGCGTCGTCGGTGATCTCGAACAGCAGAGCTCCCGACCGAGGATGTTCCAGGTAGTGGATCAGTTCGCCGAGAATCCATGCGGTGGAGGGATCTTCGCTGGAGCACTCTTCGCGCTCCACCACCGCCTCGGCCACGATCGTGCTCCACGGGAAGTGCAGCATGGGTACCGTGCCGAGCTTCTCCTTGGCCACCGGGGTGGGGTGCTGCCCGGCCACCGGGGGAATCTCGTTGCTGATCGTCAGCAGTGCGTCGATGCCGTGCTCGGTGGCCAGGTCGAGATAGGCCTCCAGCCGGGAACTGCGCAGCGGTCGAGGGCCCGTGCTCACCTCGACCAGAGCCGTCCAGAGAGTGCCGCCGTCGCTCACGCGGATCACGCCGTGCGGCAGGCATTCGTTGTCGCCGATCGAGAACGGCACCTCGGTGAAGGTCTCGATCGTGCCCTCCGGTGCCTCGAGAGGCTCCGTCAGGGCGCGCCCGAACCGTTCCACCGCGGTCATGGTGGCCAGCAGCGCGGCTGTCGCCCGGCGCTCCTGCTCCACCTGTGAGCTGATTCCCGTGGTCGGGATCAACCTCGCTTCGTGCCACCCTATTTTCTTCATTCCCGCCCCCTCCATGACGGATCAGGCTACCCGGCGTCAACCGGTCAGGTCCGGCAGTCTGCACGATCTATCGATTACTGGCGAGGGTCAGTCACTCCAGTCACAGGGGTAACGCAATACCGACCTAATTGGGTGTTTTGACGGAATCCAGTAGGTGAAGAAGGAGCGCCAGCGGCGGCCATTCGGCCCGGCCCTGGCGCGTGACGGCGTAGGCGCGCAGGCGTATCTCCGGGTCGGGCAGGGGCAGCAGAGTGACTCCGGGACGGGTGCGGCGGTCGGCCGGCAGCAGCCCGATGCCCTGCCCGGCGATGATCAGGTCTTCCACCAGTTCCAGGCTGTCGGCCTGATGGCTGATGCGGGGCTCGAAACCGGCCATCGATGCCAGGGTTCGCACAGCGTCCTCATCGGCGGAATTGCGGGAGTTGACGATCCACGCCTCGCCGGCCAGGGCGTCCATCGTCTGGGTGGACGTCGGCCCGGCGGCGTGCGCCCATCGCTCGGGCACGCCGATGGACCACGGCGCGGACCACAGTGGAAAGAATTGCAGAGAGGAATCTTTGGCGCGTGGGGCGAGGTTGTAGTCGTAGGTCAGGGCCAGGTCGACCTGGTCCGCGAGGAGCGACGCCAGCCCTTCGGCGGGCTCGTACTCGTGGATGAGGAGCCGAACTCCCGGACGGGTCTGCGCCAGCTGCGTCGCGATCGGCAGCAGCGCCCGCCGGATCGCCGTGGCGAAACCGCTGACCCGCACCGTGCCCGTGGGTTCGGCCGTCGGGTCGAGATCGACCCGGGCGGCCTCGACCGCGGCCAGGATGGTCACCGCGTGCCCGGCCAGGCGACGCCCGGCCGGGGTGAACCGCACCCGCCGCCCGTCCGGCTCGATCAGCGGCACGCCGACTTCCCGCGCCAGCACGGCAATCTGCTGCGAGACGGTCGACGTGGTAATGCCGAGTTCGTCGGCCACCCCGCGCATCGAGCCCTGCCGGGAGAGCTCGAGGAGCAGTTCCAGACGGCGGGTCTCCATCCCGTCATTGTTCGGGATCGATGAACGGTATGTCCATGGTCGGCACGTGGACGCGAACGATGCCCAGGCGTTCGGATGATCCGCATGAGTGCAGCGACTCTGACCCGGCCCACCGCCTCCGCGCGCACCGGCACCCTGATGGCGGCCGGTGCCATCGTCAGCGTCCAGCTGGGCCTGGCCGTCGCCGTGCCCCTGCTCGACGAGGTCGGCGCCCTGACCACGGCCTGGCTGCGACTGGGCTGGGCCGGGCTGCTGTTCGCCGTCCTGGTCCGGCCCCGGCCGGGCGGCCTGAGCCGGTCCGCCCTGCTCGCCGCCACGCTGCTCGGGGCGGTGACGGCGGGTGTGACGATGCTGTTCATGGCCTCGTTGCAGTACCTGCCGCTGGGTACCGCCAGCGCCCTGGAGTTCCTCGGGCCCCTGGGCGTGGCGGTGTTCCGGGGCCAGGGCCGGGCCCGTCTGCTGCCGGTGCTCGCGCTGACCGGCGTGCTGCTGCTGACACAACCGTGGGCGGGTGGTACGCACCCGGCCGGGGTCGCCCTCGCCCTGTGCGCGGCCTGCTGCTGGGCGGCGTACATCCTGCTCACCCAGAAGATCGGTGACGAGGTCTCGGGGCTGCGCGGGCTGGGTATCTCGATGCCTGTGGCCGGTCTGCTCGCCACGGCCGTGGCCCTGCCCGGTCTGAAAGAGGTCGACCTGGACGGAAACCTCTTTTTGCACGGGCTTTTCCTGGCCATCCTGGTTCCGGTGGTGCCGTTCACACTGGAGATGTTCGCGTTGCGCCGGCTGACCGCGGCGGCGTTCGGCACGCTGATGAGCCTGGAACCCGCCGTCGCCACGGCGATCGGCCTGCTGGTGCTGGGGCAGGTGCCCGGCTGGTCGGCCGCCCTCGGTGTGGGGTTCGTGGTGGCGGCCGGGATCGGGGCCGAGCGGTCGGGTGGTCGGTCTGATAGAAAGTAAAGCACTGCAGTTTGTTTCGACGTAATATTGCGAAAGTAATTGCGAGAGGCCAAATGATGGACGAGATGGTCGCCCGGGCGGTGTGGGCGGCGGCCGCCGCCCGGTCCGTCTCCGGGTCGGGCGCCTGACCTGCGACGACGGGGCAGGTCCGGGACGATCGGCGAAATTGTCGGTGGTGGGTTGCATTATGGGGATATGAGCAGAGAGAGGGAGGGGGGTCAGCCGCCAGCCTCCGAGGGGGCCCGGCTGGCTACGACGATCATGGTCGAGGGGGTCGACCTGGCACTGCTCCGGCAGGCCACGCGACTCCTGGGGGTGGAGGGTGCGGCGGTGGTCGATCAGGCTCTCGCCGAGCTCATCCGCGATCGCAATCAGCGGCGTGCGGTCGCTGCGGAGATCGAACGATACGAGTCCGGTCAGTTCGCGGGACTGGCCGGGCGGTCGGGGGCGGCCGGGGGCGCGGGACCGGCCGGGCCGGACGGGCCGACGGTGCCGACCGGTCCGGCGGTGCCGACGGTGCAGAGAGGGGGAGGGGAATGAACGTTGGGTGGCTGCTCGACAGCAGCGCGATCGGTCTGGCGCACCACAAGGAGGTGGCGGCCCGGCTGCGGCCGATGCTGACGGCCGGTGTGCTCTACACCTGCCCGGTGCTCGACCTGGAGGCTCTGGGCACGGCCGCCACGCCGCAGGTCTACCGCGAGATGCGGGCCGACCGGCAACGGGCCTACCGCTCGGTGCCGTTCGGACCCGCCGTCGGGGAGCGGGCCCTACGACTGCAGGCCCGGCTCGGCCGGTGGGCAGGAGCCCCGGTGCGGCCGCGGGATCTGCTCGTCGCCGCGACGGCGCTGGAGCATGACCTCACGGTGCTCCACCACCACCCGGCCTTCGGGCTGCTGGGCGAGATCTGCGATCTCGATCAGCGGGCGGTGGCCGACCTCGGCACGCTGGAATGACCGATATGGCGTACGGTCTGCGGGTCCCGGCAGCCCAAGAGGGGTAACAGGCAGGTATGGGCAAGACCGCATTCGTGTTCGGTGGCGGGGGCATGCTCGGGGCCAGTGAGGTGGGCATGCTCCGCGCCGTGATGGAGGCCGGGCACCGTCCCGATCTCGTCCTCGGTACCAGCGTCGGCGCGATCAACGGAGCCGTGCTGGCCGCCGATCCGACACTCGGCTGCGTGGACGAATTGGTGGAGACCTGGGAGTCGCTGGGCGGCCGGGAGCTTTTCTCCGGCCCGCTCCAGCGACTTCGGGTGGCGGCCAGTACCCGCACGCACCTGCACTCGATCGAGCCGTTGCGCGCACTGATCGAGCGCCGGCTGGGGCCGATCGGGATCGAAGACCTGGCCGTGCCGTTCCAGTGCTGTGCCTCCAGTATCGAGCGGGCGGCCGAGACCTGGTTCACCCAGGGCCCGGTGGCGGCCGCGGTGGCTGCGTCGTGTGCGGTGCCGGGCATGTTCGGGCCGGTGCAGATCAACGGTGAGCACTACCTCGACGGCGGCCTGGTCAACAGCCTGCCGGTGGGCCGGGCCGTCGCGCTCGGCGCCACCGAGATCTTCGTGCTTCACGTGGGCCGCATCGAGCAGCCGCTGAAGGTGCCCACCCGGCCCTGGGAGGTCGCGACCGTGGCCTTCGAGATCGCCCGTCGGCACCGGTTCGCTGCCGACATGGCCGCGGTGCCCGAGGGCGTCACCGTGCGGGTGATGCCGGCCGGCGCCGTGGTGAGCCCGAGCGCGAACCTCCGCTACCGCAACACCCAGCGCGTGCGCCTACGCATCGACGAGGCCTACCAGGCCTCGCGCACCTACCTGGAGACACTCCCGGCCGTTGGGCAGGACTGACCCATGCTTCCCCCGTACTGGGTCCGCCGTCTGCTCCTGGTTCCGCTGATGCTCGTCATCAGTCTGTTCGCCGTCGTCACGTCCCCGGTCACCCTGCTGCTCGCCGCGATCGCCGGTTTCGCCGTACCCGGTCAGAAGGGGCGCCTGTTCCGTATCACCGCACTGGTGATCGGCTACCTGGCCGCCGAGGGCGTGGCCCTGTTCGTGCTCGCCTATCTGTGGGTGGCGGCGGGGTTCGGTCGCCGGGTGCGTGAGCCGAAGCACGAGCGCCGGCACTACGTCTGCGTGCGTACCTTCCTGCGCTGGATCTTCTGGCTGGTCAACCACGTACTGCAGGTTCAGGTACGGGTGGAGGGCCCGATCCCCGAGGCCTACCGCGACAAGCCCCTGATCGTGTTCAGCCGCCACGCCGGCCCGGGCGACTCGTTCCTCCTGGTCCACGCCCTGATGAACTGGTACGACCGGGAACCGCGCATCGTTCTCAAGGACACGCTGCAGTGGGACCCGGCGATCGACATCGTGCTGAACCGCCTGCCGACCCGGTTCATCCGGTCCGGTGCGCCGGGCCGGGCCACGATCGACCCGGCCGCCGGCCCCGACGCCGAGACCCAGATCGGTGATCTGGCCCGGCGGCTCGACCACGACGACGCGCTCGTTCTCTTCCCCGAAGGTGGCAACTTCACGGCCCGGCGCCGCGCCCGGGCCATTGCCCGGCTGCGCCGGCGCGGGCTGATGGCCGAGGCCGCGAAGGCCGAGGCCATGCGGTACGTGCTGCCGCCCCGGCCCGGCGGGGTGCTCGCGGTGCTGGAGAACGCGCCCGAGGCCGACGTGGTGTGGGTGGCTCACACCGGCACCGATCACCTGCTCACGGTGGCCGACGTGTGGGGCGCCCTGCCGGTCCGTATCGACCTGAAGATGCGCTGGTGGCAGGTCCCGGCGGGCAGCGTCCCGCAGGATCGGGAGCAGCGCATCGCCTGGTTGTACGAGTGGTGGCGCCAGATCGACGGGTGGGTCACGGAGAACCGCGTCGCCCAGGGCCAGCGCGAGGTCGTCTGAGAGGCCATACTTGTAAGTCCCTTTGTCGCCGGATCACGACGACGGAGGAGTGGTGGCAGCACCGGCGGACCGTGTCAGTGAGTCGGGACGATGACCTGTGCCGGCACTGACGTGCCGGGCGTGAAGGATCATGGCCGGGCCGCGGTGATACGGCTGCAGGCGATGACATTGCTGCAGTCGGTGACATCGGTGACATCGGTGCAGTAGGGCATGCAGCGCGGAATGAACCAAAGGCCTGCCAGGGGCAGGTCGGGGCACCGGACGCCGGGGCGCCCCGCACGGTGAGCAGTGGGCGAACAGGTGGGATACGAAATGGGAGTCGACGGCGTGGGCGATGCCGCCGGTGGAACGCAGAATGCCACCGAACGTGAGGTGTCACAGGAGCAGGCCTATGTGGACGTGCTCTACGGGCGCCTCGACGACATCCGGTCCCGGGCCGAGAGGACCCTCGACGATCTGCGCAGGTCGTCGTCGTCGAACACCCCGGCCGGCCGGGCCGAGAAGGACGCCTTCGACGCCCTGCACACGGAGCGCCTGGCCCAGCTCGGTGCGGTCGAGGACCGTCTGGTGTTCGGCCGTCTCGACATGACCGGCGGCGAGCGCCGCTACGTGGGGCGCATCGGCATGTCCGACGAGGCGCAGCAGCAGCTCCTGGTCGACTGGCGGGCACCCGCGGCGGCGGCTTTCTACCAGGCCACGGCCGCTTCTCCGAGCGGTGTGGCCCGCCGTCGGCACCTGGCCACGCGCGGCCGCACGGTGACGGGCATCGACGACGAACTGCTCGACGCGGCCGGTCTGAACGCCGACGACCTGACCACCGTGACCGGTGACGGTGCCCTGATGACGGCGCTCACCGAGCACCGCACCGGCAAGATGCGCGACATCGTCGCCACCCTGCAGTCCGAGCAGGACGAGATCGTCCGCGCCCCGCTGACCGGTGTGCTGGTCGTGCAGGGTGGTCCGGGTACCGGCAAGACCGCGGTCGCCCTGCACCGTGCGGCCTACCTGCTGTACACCCACCGTGAGCGCATCGCGAAGAGCGGTGTGCTGGTGGTCGGCCCGTCACCGGTGTTCCTGCGCTACATCGAGAGGGTGCTGCCCTCGCTGGGTGAGACCGGCGTGGTGCTCTCCACCCCGGGGCAGATCTTCCCGGGCGTCGAGGCGACCGTGGTCGACCGGCCCGAGGTGGCCGTGCTCAAGGGCGACCTGCGGATGGCCCGGGTGATCCGGGAGGCGGTGCGCCAGCGCCAGCTGCTCCTGCCGAAGCCGATCCCGATGAGCCTCGACGGTGACCAGATCACACTGCGCCCGGCCGCCGTGGCCGAGGCGCGCTCGCGGGCGCGGCAGAACGGCCGGCCGCACAACGAGGCCCGCAACACG
This sequence comes from Kineosporia sp. NBRC 101731, assembly GCF_030269305.1. Lineage (NCBI taxonomy): Bacteria > Bacillati > Actinomycetota > Actinomycetes > Kineosporiales > Kineosporiaceae > Kineosporia > Kineosporia sp. NBRC 101731. Next base: position 26,886 of record NZ_BSTC01000001.1, on the reverse strand, counting down.
TTCGTGAAGCACCTGCTCGACGACCTGGCCGGGCAGCTGGCCCGGTCACGGCGTCTGGAGAACGATCCGGAGACCCGGCAGGACCTGATCCCCGAGCTGCGCGACAGCATCGACGTCCGGCGGGAGATCAACCTGCGCTGGATGCCGCTGTCGGCCGAGTCGTTCCTGGACAAGCTGTTCTCCAGCCCGGCCCGGCTGCGGGCGGCGGCCGAGGGCAAGTTGTCGAAGGCCGAGTCGCGGCTGTTGCTGCGTGAGGCCGGCAGCCCGTGGACCCAGGCCGACATGCCGCTGCTCGACGAGGTCTCCGAACTGATCGGGGCCGACGTGACGGTGAGTGCCACGGCGGCCCGGGAGCGGGCCCGGGCGGCGGCCGAGCGGGCCGAGGCCGTGCGCTACGCCCAGGGTGTGCTGCAGATGTCCGGTGAGGCGTCGGCGATGATGACGGCCGACATGCTGGCCGACCGTTTCGAAGGGCCGGGTGGCAGCCTGACCGTCGCCGAGCGGGCCCGCGACGACCGCACCTGGACCTACGGGCACGTCGTGGTGGACGAGGCCCAGGAGGTCTCGCCGATGTTCTGGCGCACGCTGGCCCGCCGGGTGCCGACCCGTTCGATGACGGTGGTCGGCGACCTGGCCCAGACCAGCTCCGCGGCCGGCGCCACCACCTGGGCCGGGGCGCTGGACACCATCGCCAAGGACCGCTGGCGGGTGGCCGAGCTGACGGTGAACTACCGCACGCCGGCCAAGATCATGCGCCCGGCGGCGGCCATGCTGACGACCGAGGGCATCAGTGTGCGGCTGCCCGAGTCGGCCCGTGAGGGTGACTGGGACCCGTCCCTGTTCCCGGTCGCCCGCACCACCGACGAGGTGGTGGGGGCTGTGCTCGAGGCCTTGACCGCCGACGACAAGGCCCTCGGCGGGGGCCAGTTCGCCGTGATCCTGTCGAGGGAGGCGGTGACCGGCGAGGTCTCGGAGCGGGTGCGCAAGTCGCTGCTGGCGCCGGAGTTCGCGGTGTCGGCCGATCGGGTGTCGGTGCTCAGCGTCGACGACGTGAAGGGCCTGGAGTACGACGCGGTCACCGTGGTCGACCCGGCGGGCATCATCGCCGCCTCACGGCGCGGGGCCAGCGATCTGTACGTCGCGTTGACCCGGCCGACCCAACGGCTCTCGATCGTTCACCACGGCGATCTGCCGAAGGGCCTCGATGACCTGTGACGTCTACTGACGGTGACCGGAAGTTCAATGTGGTGACAATCTGAAATATCACTGAGCCGAATCCGTGACTCCGGTGGAAATCACCGCCGATCCTTCTTCTGGATCCGGCGGTGAAGGAGTACACAGTTGGGGCGGGGCGCCAGAAGGTTCCCGATCGGTCCAGTGATTTCGAGGACACCATGTCGCGTCGCCCCGCGCTCGACGGCCTGCGGGCCTTCGCCGTGCTGGCCGTGATGGCCTTCCACACCTCACCGGCCGCGCACGGCGGCTTCCTCGGGGTGGACGTCTTCTTCGTCATCAGCGGGTACCTGATCACGGCCCTGCTACTGCGGGAATGGACGCGTACGGGCCGTATCGACCTGCGGCAGTTCTACCTGCGCCGGGGGTTGCGCCTGCTCCCGCCGCTGGTGTTCATGCTGGTCATCACGCTGCCGTTCGCGCTGACGTGGATGCACTACGACCTCACGATCAATCCGCTCGTGGCCGTGCTCAGTGTGCTTCTGTACGTGGCGAACTGGGCGAACGTGTGGGTGAACGAGGGCACCGGGATCTGGACGCACACCTGGTCGCTGTCGATCGAGGAGCAGTTCTACCTGATCTGGCCGGTGGTGCTGATCGCCGTGCTGGTCCGGCGCCGCAAGGCTCCGGCCCTCGGCCTGGCCGCGCTGATCGCGGTCGTGATCGTGGTGCGCTGGCTCAGCGTGCACAACTCCGACAGCACCCTGTGGATCTACTACGCCACCACCTCGCACTGTGACGGTCTACTGCTCGGCAGTCTGATGGCCGTGCTCCTGCAGAACCGCGAAACCCTGGTGCGGAGGTCCGAGACCGTGGCCTGGGTGGGCGTGCTGGGGCTGGCGGCGCTGTTCGCCACCTCGTACATCGAGGCCGCCAACACCTACCACTGGCGTCTGCCGCTGGCCGCGCTGCTCAGCGCGATGGTCGTGCACCACCTGGTCACCCGGACCGACGGGCCGATGGTGAGCCTGCTCTCGCTGAAACCGTTCGTCGCGATCGGGATGGTCTCGTACGGCCTCTACCTGTACCACTTCCCGGTCTTCATGATCATTCAGCACCAGGGGTACCCGCGCCTGGTGCAGCACTCCCTCGAGATCTCGGTGACCGTGACGCTGACCGTCTTCTCCTGGTTCCTGGTGGAGAAGCCCGCGCTCCGGCTGAAAGACCGGCTGGCCACCGGCGGCCGCGTCGTACTGCCCGCGCCGGCCGCGGGAGTCGGCGAGCAGATCGCCTGAGCCCAGGCCTCAGGCCCCTGGCTCAGTCCGAGTGCAGGTAGGCGAGAACGGCCAGCACCCGGCGGTTGTCGTCCGCGGCCTGAGGCAGGTCCAGCTTGGTGAAGATGCTGTTGGTGTGCTTGCCCACGGCCTTCTCCGACACGAACAGCCGGGCGGCGATCGCGGCGTTGGACCGGCCCTGGGCCATCAGCGCCAGCACCTCCCGCTCGCGCTCGGTCAGGCGCTCCATCGGTGCCTCGCGCTGGGCCCGGCTCAGGATGCTCGACACCACCTGCGGGTCGAGCACCGTGCCGCCTTCGGCCACCTGCTGCACCGCCTCGACGAACGCCTTCACATCGGTGATGCGGTCTTTCAGCAGGTAGCCGATGGCGCCCTGGCCGGAGGCGAGCAGCTCCTTGGCATAGAGCTGCTCCACGTACTGGCTCAGCACCAGCACCGGGAACGACGGCCGGCGACGCCGGATCTCGACGGCCGCCATCAACCCCTCATTGGTGAAGCTGGGCGGCAGCCGCACGTCGAGCACGGCGATGTCGGCGTCTTTCGTCTCCAGCTCCTGCAGCAGGGTCTGGGCGTTGTCGACGGCCGCGACCACCTCGAAGTCGTGCGCCTTGAACAACCGGATCAGCCCGTCCCGCAGTAGGGCTAGGTCTTCGGCGATGACGACGCGCACGGCACCTCCACGATGACACTTGTCGGGCCCCCGGCAGGGCTGTCGATCACCAGTGTGCCGTCGAACGCACGCAACCGCCGGGCCACTCCGGCCAGCCCGGAACCGGAACCCAGCGTGGCCCCGCCGACCCCGTCGTCCCCAATTTCTGCTCGCAACCTGCCCTCCCGGAGTGCGAGCCTGACCCAGGCCCGCTGGGCACCCGCGTGTTTCACCACGTTGGCCAGAGCCTCGGCGACAGCGAAGTAGACCGCGGTCTCGATCGGGGCCGGGATCGGCCCGGACAGGTCGGCCGACGTCGTGACCGGCAGCGCGAGCTGCACCGCGAGTGCCTCGACGGCCCCCGTCAGCCCTCGGTCGGCCAACACCGGCGGGTGGATGCTGCGCACGACCCCGCGCAGATCTTCGAGTGCATCGGTGGTCGCCTGCCGGGCCTCGGCCAGCAACGCCGCGGCGGCCTCCGGATCGCGGTGCAGAAGCTGTTCCGCCAGGCCGATGTTCATCCCCAGCGAGACGATCCGGGCCTGGGCTCCGTCGTGCAGGTCACGTTCGATGCGCCGGATCTCGGCGGCCGAGTGGTCGATCGACTCGGCCCGCGACTCCGCCACCGCCGCGACGCGCCGTTCCAGCTGGGCCGTGAGCGTGTTGCCGTACATGCCCAGCGTGGTGATGGCCCGCACCCTCGACAGCACCGGGGTGAGGATCCACCACAGGGCCAGCTCGAGCGTGATCGGCAGCAGCCACCAGGGGTTCCTGAACACCATGGCCAGCACCACGTGGCCGATCACCCCGGCGGGCAGACTGACCACGACGACCGACATCACGAAGCCACCGGTCGAGGCGAACGCTATGAAGGCCAGGTCGAGCCACCGCCGCGAGTCCTGCAGCCACGTCCACGGGCGGGACCAGATCGCGGCCAGACCGGTCTTTTTCGACTGCTTGTAGTCGGGCACCTCGACCGGCTGCCGCAGGGCGGCACCGGCCAGGAACCGGTGCAGGCGGCCGAGCTGCGCCGCCGCCGGCACGGCCAGGTAGAGCAGCAGGAGCCCGGCCAGCACGGTCGCGGTCGGCCAGCCCACCACGATGAAGACGAAGAACACCAGGCACGGCACGGCCAGAAAGACATGGGCGAGTTCGAGCAGCCAGATGCGGCCCCGGTCCACGAGGCCCTCCTCGTCGAACCGGAGCAACGGAATCCGGCGCAGGCCGCGGTCGCCCCACATGGCCCCCAGTCTCCCCTCTTTTCCGCGCCCCCTTTTCCATCGTGATCAGGCGATCCCCCTGCCTTCGGCCGGGAGGTGTCCCACTTCCCCGGGGATTACATGATCACGCGAGAGAGTCCTGGGCTTTTGGACGAGGTAGACGGCGGACGCAGTCGGCTCACGGCCATCCGTGCGGGCGTGCAAGGATTCCGTTCATGCCCGTCGAGGACCTCGTCCTGCCCGTGACCGTTGCCGATGTCGAGGCGGCGGCCCGGTTGCTCGAACCGGTGATCCGGCGCACGCCGGTGGTGCGCAGTCGCGCCCTGTCCGACCTGCTTGGCGGCCCGGTCTACCTGAAGTGTGAGAACCAGCAGCGCGCCGGGTCGTTCAAGATCCGGGGCGCCTACACCCGGATGGCCCGGCTCTCCGACGAGGAGAAGGCCCGCGGCGTGGTCGCGGCCAGCGCCGGTAACCACGCCCAGGGGGTCGCGCTCGCCGCCCGCCTGCTCGGGATCGAGTCCCGGGTCTACATGCCGGTCGGGGCTCCGCTGCCCAAGCTCGACGCCACCCGCGGTTACGGCGCCGAGGTGGTACTCACCGGCAGCACCGTGGACGAGTGCCTGTCCAGTGCGCTGGCGCACGCCGGGTCCAGCGGTGCGGTGATGATCCACCCGTTCGACCACCCCGACGTGGTGGCCGGTCAGGGCACCATTGCGCTGGAGCTGCTGGAACAGCAGCCCGAGGTGAAGACCGTTCTGGTCAGCACCGGTGGCGGGGGTCTTCTGGCCGGGGTGGCCACCGTGATCAAGGCCCGCCGACCGGACATCCGGGTGATCGGCGTGCAGGCCCAGACCGCCGCCGCCTACCCTCCCTCGCTGGCCGCCGGTAAGCCCGAGTCGCTGCCCTCGATGAGCACCATGGCCGACGGTATCGCGGTCGGCCGCCCCGGAGACGTGCCGTTCACGATCGTCGACCACCTGGTGGACGAGGTGGTCACGGTCGACGAGGAGACGATCTCCCGGGCCCTGATCCTGATGCTGGAACGGCAGAAGCTGCTGATCGAGCCCGCCGGGGCGGTGGCCGTCGCGGCCCTGCTCAGCGGGCAACTGGAGATCGAGACCCCGGCCCTGGCCGTGCTCTCCGGCGGCAACGTCGACCCGCTGCTGCTCATGCGCCTGATCCGGCACGGCCTGGCCTCGTCCGGGCGGTACCTGCGGCTACAGGTCCGGGTACCCGACTCCCCGGGCTCGCTCGCCGCGTTGCTCATGCGCCTGGCCACCACCGACGCCAACGTGATGGAGGTCGAGCACGTGCGCACCGGCCCGCACACCCCGGTGAACGAGGTCGAGGTGGCGCTCTGGCTGGAGACCCGGGGTCCGGCGCACTGCGAGCAGGTGGTGGCCGACCTCACGGCCGCGGGGTACCAGCCCCAGCGGGACTGAGGGGCTCGGTGGGGTGGCGTCCCGCCTCGATCCTGGTCGTCACCGCCCAGGCCCCGGCGACCACCAGCCAGCCCGCCAGCACGTCGAGCGTCCAGTGGTTGGCGGTGCTGACGACGACCAGGGTGGTCAGCCCGGCGTGAGTCCAGCCCAGCGCCCTCAGCGGCCGGTTCGCGGTGATCAGGGGCACGGCCAGGGCCACCCACAGGGCCCAGCCGGCGTGCATCGAGGGCATGGCCGCCAGCTCGTTGGTCATCCGTCCCATCGAGCCGGGTAACGAGTCACCGTGGCCCCACCAGCCCAGATGTGAGCTGGCGGCCACCACATCGGTGTAGCCCGGCAGGAACCGGGGCGGTGCCGTGGGCAGGGTGAGGTAGGCCGCCAGCGCGATCACCGTGGACAGCACCAGTGCGTTGCGGGCCAGTCGATAGTGCCCCGGGCCACTGAACCAGAGCGCCACCAGCACGGCCGCGGTGACCACGTAGTGCGCGGCCGCGTAGTAGAAACTCGCGCTGACTCCGAGCCATTCGTGATGCGCGGCGAACCGGTTCAGCCCCAGCTCGAGGTCGAGCCCGGTGAACCCCTCGAACGACAGCAACGACCTCGCGCGATCCAGGGCCGGGTGCAGATCGGCCGACGCCAGCAGCCGGGACAGTGAGTAGAGACCCCAGAGTGCGCCCAGCAGAATGAGTTCCCGAACACCTTGCCACGCGCGGACCATTCCGCCACCGCCCCCTCGAACCGACGCGGGCCGGCGTTCGTCATCCCCACTTGCCCGGCCCAGGGCCAGTGAACCATGCGTAATCGCCCGACAGCATCAGGGTTCTCCCTGAGCCCTTCGGTCACATCCCGTAGTGACGGGTCGTGATCCGCAGGTCACAATGTGGCGGTTTCTGGGGGTTGCTCAGTGCGGACTGGCACTATGGCGGTCATGCCTGACGCGACCGAGCTTCGCACCGGCGACCCCGCGCAGGTCGCGGGCTACCGCATTGTTCGCCGCCTCGGTCAGGGTGGTCAGGGAGTCGTCTTCCTCGCACTCGGCGCCGACGGCCAGAAGGTCGCCATCAAGCAGTTGCGCCAGGTGGAGGACAAGCAGGCGCGACGGCAGTTCGCCAAGGAGGTCGCCGCCGCCCGGCGGGTGGCCCCGTTCTGTACCGCGCGGGTGATCTCGTTCGACCTGGACGGCGAAAAGCCACACGTGGTCAGCGAGTTCATTGAAGGTCCGTCGCTGCAGCGTCTGGTGCGCGACTCCGGCCCGATGACCGGCACCCGCCTCGAGCGGCTGGCCATCGGAACCGTCACCGCACTCGCTGCCATTCACCAGGCGGGTGTCGTGCACCGCGACTTCAAGCCGGCCAACGTGATGGTCTCCCCGGACGGTCCGCGGGTGATCGACTTCGGTATCGCCCGCGACATGTCCAGTGAGACCACGGTCACCAGCCGGATTTTCGGGACCCCGGCTTACATGGCCCCGGAGCAGATCCGCAACGAGCGGGTGAGTCCGCAGACCGACATGTTCGCCTGGGCGTCCGTGGTCGCGTTCGCCGCCACCGGCCGGGCCCCGTTCGACGCCGGGCACATGATGGCTGTGGTCCACCGGATCACCACGATGGAGCCGATGCTCGACGGTGTGCCGGACGCCCTCGTCGACGTGCTCCTCCAGTGCCTGGCCAAGGACGCGAAGCAGCGCCCGACCGCCCAGCAGGCCCTCGCGATGCTGCTCGGGCGACCGACACCCGACCAGGACGTCCCCAATCCGACGGCCGTGCTGGCCGAGGGAAGTCGCTTCGCGCAGGCGAGCACCGCGGGCAAGACCCACCCGGCGGACGAGACCGTGCCCACCCCGGTGACCCAGCAGGCGAAACTGAAGCGGGCCAAGGCCGAGCAGGAGAAGCTCGAACAGGCCAAGGTGGCGCAGGCCAAGGTGGCGGAGAAGCCCGTCGTTCCGGTGGCGCCGGTCGCCTCGGTCGCCGGGCCGGACACCCTGCCCACCGCCGTGGGGGTCGAGATCCCGCGCTACGGAACCCCTGTCACACTGCCCGACGGCTCCCCGCTGTCGGCCCGGCCGCTGCGGAAGAACGGCTTCGGATCGTCCGTCGGAGCGGTGGTGGCTGTGCTGGTGCTCGCGATCGCTCTGGTGGCCGGCGGCGCGATCGTGGTGCGCACGCTCCTGGACCACGACGCATCGACTCCTTCCGGGCAGGGGGAGACCCCGGCTCCGGTGCCCACGACCGACGGGCCGCCGACAGGCGGTGGCGTGCCGTCGTCCACCGATGATTCGGCCTTCACGCTGCCCGCCTGGGCCGACGGGGTCTGGACGGGCACGATCGTGCAGCCCCTCGGCGGGGTGGCCAAGTGGGACGTGTCCATCACCCTGGACGCCGACGCGACCACGGGCCGGATGACCAGTCGCGACCTCGGCTGCGACGGCGTGCTCACCTACAGCGGCGGCAGTGGCGACTCGATCGAGATGGCGACGCTCCTGGAGAACGACCTGTGGGACCAGTGCTCCGACGACAGCTCGGTGAGATTGCGGCACACGAGCGACAACGAACTGACGTTCGACTGGGTGGACAACGACGCGGACGGCAACACTGCTTACGGAACGCTTACCTCACAGTGATATTTCTTCGGCGCAGAGTGACATCAACCGGTACAGCCGTGGTCGTTCACCCTGAGTACTACTGAATCACTCGCTTCGGATGGCAGACTGCAACGGTGCCTGACATCGCCCCCTTACGTGCCGGAGACCCTGCGCAGGTGGCCGGGTACCGGCTCACCGGCCGCATCGGGGCCGGTGGTCAGGGTGTTGTTTACCTGGGTGTTTCCCCCGATGACGAGCGGGTCGCGGTCAAGCTGCTACGCGTCGAGGACGACCACTCGCGCCAGCTCTTCGCCCGGGAGGTCGCCGCCGCCCGCCGGGTCGCGCCGTTCTGCACGGCGCAGATCATCAACTTCGAGACGGACGGCCCGTCGCCGTACGTCATCAGCGAGTTCATCGAGGGCCCGTCCCTCCAGCAGTACGTCGCCGAGCGGGGGCCCCTGACCGGCACCCGCCTGCAGCGCCTCGCCATCGGCACGTCCACCGCGCTCGCCGCCATCCACCAGGTCGGTGTGGTGCACCGCGACCTCAAGCCGGCCAACGTGATGATGTCGCCGGAGGGTCCGCGGGTCATCGACTTCGGCATCGCCCGCGACCTCGCGCAAGACACCACCAAGGTCAGCAAGCTCTTCGGCACCCCGGCCTACATGTCGCCGGAGCAGCTGCGCGCCGAGAAGGTGGGCCCCGCCACCGACATGTTCGCCTGGGGCTCGGTGATGGCCTTCGCCGCCACCGGCCGGGCCCCGTTCGAGGCCAACCACATCATGGCCGCGATCAACAAGATTGCCCACGAGGAGCCGGATCTCACCGGCATACCGCCGGAACTGCTCACCGTGCTGCGGCACTGCTTCAGCAAGGACCCAGCCCGGAGGCCCACCGCCCAGCAGACGCTGTACATGTTGCTGGGGCGGCCCTCCGAGCTCGACACCCCGAACGCGACGATCGTGCTGGCCGAGGCCACGCAGCTGGTCGAGGCCAGTTCCACCGGCCCGACCGTGGGCTACACCGCGGCCCACCCCGACGCCCGCCTCACGGCGGTGCACCAGCCGGCGTCGATGGGCGAGACCCGGGTGGACCACTCAATGACAGACGCATCTGGCCTCCCGGCCACCCCGGTCACCGGCCCCGGTGGCCCGGCGGGGAAGGGCCGGCCCACCGCGGCGTCCGCGACCGGTGCCGCTGCTGGTGCGGTCCCGGATTCCGGTGCGGGCCTGGGGCAGCTGCCGCCGTGGGGCACGTACGCGCCGAGCACCCCCGAGCAGCCCCAGTACGGCCCGCCCCAGCACAGCCGGGCCCTCTACACGCAGCCCCAGCAGGGTGCGCCGGGACCACAGGGGCCTGCGGGGCAGGGTGGTGCAGTCGGCCGGGGTGGTGCAGCCAGCCAGAACAAGCAGGGTACGGGCCTCCAGCCGGGCCACATTTCACCGGGGCAAGTTCCGCAGAGCCCGGTTTCGCGGGGCCAGGGGCAGCCGGGCCCGGGTCAGGGTCAGGTACAGCAGGGTCAGGTACAGCAGGGTCAGGTACAGCAGGGTCAGGTACAGCAGGGTCAGAGTTCGTGGCAGAGTGCGCAGTCGGCCTCCGGCGGCTCGGCGCCGGGCCAGCAGTCCTGGGCACCACCGGGTCAGAATCACCAGCAGAACCGGGGTTGGGGGCAGCCGCAAGGCACTTCGCCGTCGAGTGCCGGCGCTCCGTCGTCGAACCCTGGCGCTCCATCGAACCCTGGCGCTCCGTCGAACCCGGGCGCTTCGTCGAACCAGGGTGCTCCGCCGAATTACGGCACCCCGCCGGACCGCGGCGTCCCAGCATCGGGCCAGGGCACTTCGCCGAGTTACGGAGCTCCGTCGAACCGTGGTTCGGTGCCGTCGAACCAGGGCACGTCGCCAGTGAGCCAGGGCTTCTCGTCGGGCCAGGGTGCTGCGTCGGGCCACGGCACTGGGCCGAACCATGGCACTGGTGGGCCGAATCACGGTGTCTCTCCCGGCCACGGTGCGGCGCCGAGCTACGGGACTCCGTCGAACCGTGGCGCGGTCTCGCCGAACCAGGGCACGGCGGCACCCGCGCACCCGGGTGCTTCGCCCAACCATGGCACCGCACCGACCTATGGCGCCCCCTCGAACCGGCCTGCTTCACCGCCCGACCGGGGCGCTTCGTCCCCGGGCCAGGGTGTTGCTCCGAGCTATGGCGCTCCAGCGAACCACGGCACTCCGCCGTCGAACTTCGGCACTCCCTCGCCGGACTACGGGGTGCTGCCCACGTACGGGGGACCGTCGTCCGCAGTTCCCGGTTCGGCTCAGCGCGGCGGCGCAGCCGTGTCCCAGCCCTCGAACGGACCCGGCTGGAGCGGCCCCCAGCCCCAGCCGTCCCAGCCCCAGACCTGGGGTGCCGGTAACTCCGGTGTCCCGGGGCCGCGTCAGAAGGCGCCGAACCGGGGCCGCCCGGTGGTTCTCGTCACGGCGGCGGCCGTGCTGATCCTGGCCGCTGCCATCGTGGTCTGGGACCGGGTGATCGACAACACCGTGAGCCGGGACGGTTCGTCGAGCAGTAGTTCGGGTGACACCTCGGGCAGTAGCTCCGGCAGCGGTTCGAAGAGCGCGCCGGATCCGGCCGCGTGTGGCGGGCGCATCAACGTCGGGGCCGACTCCGACTGCGCCTCGGACAGTTCGGTGTCGAACGACTCGTCCTCGGCCGACGACTCCAGCAGCGGTACGGACAAGGTCGCAGCCTCCGGCACGCTGCCCTACGGCCTGGACGGCACCTGGGAGGGCGAGGTCTCGCAGCCGCTGGGCAAGGTCTCGAGCTTCACCGTGCACCTGGAGCTGACCGGCGGCAAGAAGCGCGCGGGCACGATGACCATGCCCGAGCTGGGCTGTCTCGCGAAGCTCACCGTGGAGAGCTCGGGTCTCACCACGGCCCAGCTCAATGCGCCGGTGAAGGCCGCGGACGACCCGAACCAGGCCTGCGCCCGCCGGGCCGAGGTGATCCTGATCGGGACCAGTGCCGACACGATCAGTTACACCTGGACGGACAAGACCGCGGTCGGCAACACGGCGTCGGGCACCCTGACGCGGGTGGACTGAAAGCTGACCCGCGCCGGGCCCGGGGTTACGACATCCGGGCCGGCTCGTCGTCACCGCCGCTGAAACCGCATCACTTGGGTGTCCCACCCGTTCTGAAAAAGCTCTTGGAAATGACCGGGTTTCACTGATGCTCGGGATTTCCCGCCCGAACGGACACCGAACCGGCACCGAACGGACGAAGGGGTGGCCGACGTCCTCAATCGTCGGTCACCCCTCCAGGAGCGGAATTCTCAGCCCTGCGGTTCCTTGGCGGTACCGGCGTCGCCGCAGCCGACGCTGTGAGCGATGCGGTAGGTGGCAGATCCCTGGGCGAAGTCGCCCAGGATGCTCTCCGTGCCGTTGTCGGCCCGGGTGCCGCCCTCGCTGAGATCGATGCGGGTGCGGGTGATGGTGTAGGCCCCCGAGCCGGTCGCATCGGCCCGGTAACCGGCCAGGTAGAGCTTGTCGTCGACGGCCGGGCAGGCGACCCCGTTGCCGTAGCCCGTGTAGCCGAGGTCGAAGGTGTACTGCTGGTCGTTCTTGTTCCGGGTCTTGATGATCTGGCAGTCGATCACCGCGTAGAGCGCGGCGCTGCGGCCGGTGCTCAGCAGGATGATGGCCGAACCGTCACTCAGCCGGTTGGCCACCGCCGAGCCGGCGATCGGGCTGGCGCTGGTGAATGTGGTGTCGAAGATCGCGCCGGTGGCTGTCTTCACGCCGAGCAGCCGGGTGTCGCCGTCGTCAGCCAGCCAGATCTGGTCGGCCTGACCGTCACCGTCCAGGTCACCGGCCTTGGCCGTGGCGGCGCCGGCCGGGATGTCGGAGCCGTCCGCCGCGCACCCCTCGCCGTCCGCGGTCGGCTCGGCGTCGTCCTTGGTCGTGGTGCTGGAGGACGACGTCGAGCTTGAGTCGCTGGTGGCGCTGCTCGACGGTCGGGAGGTAGTGAGGCCCGCCGGGCCGGCGGTGGCGTCGGCCACCGGCGTGGCCGAGGGCGAGCCACAGGCGGCGAGGGTGAGCAGGCCCGCGGGAATCAGGGCCATCGCCGAGAGAGCCCGGCGGCGACCGGTGTGGGCGGCGCGGGGGGAGATCATGGTCGCTCCTTCCGGATCACGAGCGCCCGGGGCGGGCGCTGAATCCTTGGATGCGTCGGACGGCGGAAAAGTTCGGGGTGGTTCTCCCGGAGCTCAGCTCCGGGCCGCGGATCCCTCGTCGACAACCAGCTGGTCGATCAGTTCCTGGGGGGCGTGGTCGTTGTCGCTGGTGCGGCGGATCTGCAGGTAGACGTATGTGCTGCTGCCCTCCTGGGGCTCCAGGTACACCTCCTGCACCTGGCCGGTGCCACCCTCACAGTCGGTCCAGGTGTGGATCTGACCCGTCCACGTGCTCTCGACCCCGAACGCCTTGGCCTTGCCGTCCGTGCACGTGTCGTGGGTGATGGCCATGACCTTCTTCGGCAGGTTCTCAGAATCGCTCAGTCCCACGAACACACCGTTGACGTCTTTTTCGAGGTCCGACCAGTTCTGCACGCTGTCCGAGAGCAGCAGCCCGTCGGCCTCCGTGGCGGTGAGACCGATCGTGGTCGGGTTCCAGCCGGTCTCCACCAGCTGCGAACCGAAGGCGGGGGGCGCGGTGAGAGTGATCGAACGGCTGGCATCGCTGACCGTCAGGTCGCGGTTCGCCCGCCACTGCCAGAGCAGTACCGCTCCGATACCGGTGGCGGCGGCCAGGACCACCACGGCCGTCATCGTCGCGATCCAGCGTCCGTGCCCCTGGTTCAGCGGTCGGGCCGGGGTCGTGGAAGGCCCCTGGGTCGACTGGAACCCCTGAAGAGGGCTGTGGGCCTGCTGGGCCTGCTGGGCCTGCTGGGCCTGCTGGGCCTGCTGGGCCTGCTGGGCCTGCTGGGCCTGCTGGGGATGGTTGTACTGCTGCTCGGTGACCGGAGGGGCCTGGGCGTATCCGCTCTGGTTCCAGCCCTGCGGGTCCGGCGTCCGGTGCGGGGTGTTCGAGGGAGGGTTCGCGTAACCGCCCTGGTAGCTGCTCTGATAACCGCCCTGGGACGCCGGCTGCTGCCCGAACCGGGGTTGCTGGGTGAACTGGGGCTGCGGGCTGAACTGGTCCGAGCCGGCCGGGGCGCCTTGGTGGTTCTGGTGGTTCTGCCATCCCGGCCCGGTCGGAGCCGGCTGCGGGCCCTGCGGCCCCGGCGTCCCCTGATAGTTCCAGCCCGGCGTCGGGCTGACCGGCTGCGGATAACCGGAGCGGCCCGTCCCGCCGGGGGTGAAGGAACCCGGCGTCGGGGTGGAGGCCGAACCGCCGTGACCGATCGTCGGGATCGAGGCCACGGTGACGTCGTCATCGATGTGGGAGGCCAGCTCGTCGAACCGCGCGGCCAGGCTCGCGGCGTCGGGCCAGCGGCTCTCCCGGTCGCTCAGCAGTGTGAGCAGCAGTGTCTCGCGCACCGCGGGCGGCAGGTCGGACGGCAGCTTCTCGCGCAGGACCAGCGAGATCGGGGGCCTCTCGGCCGTCATCAGGTGGTAGGCGAACGCACCCAGGCTGTACACGTCGGCGCGGGGGTCGACGCCGATCTGCGGTTCCATCTGCTCGGGGGCCATATACCCGGCCGAGCCGACCGACATCGTCACGCCCGAGCCGTGGGCCAGGCTCTTGGCCACTCCGAGGTCGGCCACCAGTAGCCGTTCTCCGCCTCCGCGCACCGATGTGATCAGCACGTTCGAGGGCTTCAGGTCGCGGTGCACCACCCCGGCGGAATGCAGCTCGGCCACACCCCGGGCCACCTCGGCGGTGACCCGGAGCGCTTCGGCCAGGGGATAGGCGCCGTCGGCCTTGACCCGATCGGCGAGAGTTCCGCGATCGGCGTATTCCATCACCAGGTAGGGCCGACCGTCGGTCAGCTCCCCGATGTCGAAGACCTGCACGATCCGCTGCGACGCCGCCTGGCGCAGCATGCGGGCCTCGCGCAGGAAGCGTTCACGCAGGTCGAGGCGGTCGGCCCAGTTGTCGGCCATGACCTTGACAGCGACCTCGGCGTCCAGTGACTCGTCGTGGGCGAGCCACACCACAGCGAAACCACCGGCACCGAGGCGACGGACGGGCCGGTAGCGGCCGATCAGCTCGGGCAGAGGCATGGCAGCATCATGCCGCTATGACCGACGTACCCGAAGAGTTCGCTGCCCCTCAGGGCGCTACTCGACCCGGTAGTGACCGGATCGATATCTTGGCGAGGGCTGCCGCGGCCGGCGATGACGCAGCTCTCAACGATCTCCTCGCCGCCATCCAGCCGGAAGTGTTACGACGGACCGGCAAGATGCTGCCCCATCGGGAAGACGCCGAGGAGGCCGCGCAGGACGCCCTGCTCCAGGTCGCGCGTCGCATCAGCAGCTTCGAGGGCCGCAGTTCGTTCCGCACGTGGCTCTACGTGGTCGTGTCGAACGCCGCCCGGCAGACCTACCGCGACCTGAAGCGCAGAGCGGGCGAGCAGCCCCTCACCGTGGAGGAACAGGTGCGCCCCGACCCCCGGCGCACCAGTGTGATCGCCGGGTCGCGCATCGACCTGCTGGAGGCCCTGGAGTCGCTGGAGAGCTCGCACCCGCAGCTGGTGCTGCCCTTCGTCTACCGCGACCTGGCCGATCTGGAGTACGAGGAGATCGCCCGGCGTCTGGACCTGCCGCTGGGAACAGTGAAGTCGCGCCTGAACCAGGCGCGGCAGGAGGTGCGACGCCGGCTCGTGCGCTGAGCCGACGCCCGTGAAGATGATCTACCGGCCGATGATCTACAGGTAGAGGTCGATCACGGCGCCGAGCTGGGACGGGTCCGGACGGGCCTGTCCCGGGGCGGCCCCGGTGTCGGACTCCGGTGAGCCGGCCGTCTCGCCGGCGCTGCCCGCACCCGCGCTGGTGGTGCTCCGCCGGGCCGTGACGGTGCTCGTGGTCGAGCGTTCCTCGTACTGCCGGGCGCGGTTCTCCGTGTTCGTGGCCAGCACCGCGGTCGCGGCCTCGACGCCGACACGGGTCTGCACCGCTCCGGCCAGCTGACGGGCCGTGTCCGAGGTGGCCTCCGACTTCACCAGGGCCCGCAGGTCAGTACGGCTGTTGTGCTGCAGCACGGGGGCATAACTGCTGGCCGTGAGGTGCTGGTTCGCGACCGGCAGGATGGTCATCGAGCTCATGGTGCTCACCACCGATCCATAGATGTTTTATCGACTACCTGCTCTGTCGGTCCCAACTTGAGCTTTGGCAGAGAAGTTTCCGTACTCGCCTCAGATGGCCCCATCAGGCAGGCATTTTTCCTCAGGGAGGCCTTCGGGCCGAGCGTGGCGGTTCCTCAAGATCGATTCCCGGGGACGGGCACTTTCGAGTAAGAGTTCTAGAACTCTTGACGGAGAGTTCTAGAACTCTTACGGTCAAGGCATGACGCAGACCGCATCCGTCCTGGCCGATCCCGGCGCCGACGGCCGGTTCGGCGCCTTCGGTGGTCGTTACGTACCCGAGGCGCTGATCCCGGCCTGTCGCACCCTCGAGCGCGAGTTTCGTTCCGCCTGGTCGGATTCGGCGTTCCGTGAGCATCTGACCCGCACGCTCGCCGTGTACGCCGGGCGCCCCACACCGGTCACGCCCGCCGCCCGGCTCTCCGCCGAGCTCGGGGTCACCGTGCTGCTGAAGCGCGAAGATCTCGCCCACACCGGCTCACACAAGATCAATAACGTTCTGGGGCAAGCGCTTCTGGCTCAGCGCATGGGCCGCACCACCCTGCTCGCCGAGACCGGGGCCGGGCAGCACGGCGTGGCCACCGCCACCGTCGGGGCACTGCTCGGGCTCGATGTCACAGTGTTCATGGGCGCGAAAGACGTCGAGCGGCAGGCGCTCAATGTGTTCCGGATGGAGCTGCTCGGCGCGAAGGTGGTGCCGGTGACGGCGGGCAGCCAGACGCTCGCCGACGCCACCAGCGAGGCGTTCCGGCACTGGGTGGGGCAGTCCGACACCGCGCACTACTGCATCGGTTCGGTGATGGGTCCGCATCCGTACCCGTGGATGGTGCGGGAGTTCCAGCGGGTCATCGGCGAAGAGGCGCGGGGGCAGTGCGCGCAGCTGCTGCCGGCCGGAATTCCGGACGTCGTGGTCGCCTGTGTGGGCGGTGGCTCGAACGCGGCGGGCACCTTCGCCGGGTTCGTCGGCACCTCCGCCCGGCTGGTCGGCGTGGAGGCGGCCGGTGGGGCCGCGATCGGCAACGGTTCGCCCGGCATCCTGCACGGCTTCGAGTCCTACCTGCTGCAGGACGACGACGGGCAGGTGCTGGAGGCGCACTCGCTCTCGGCCGGCCTGGACTATCCCGGTGTCGGCCCGGAGCATGCTCATCTCGCCGACTCCGGCCGCGCCACCTACGTCAGCGCCGACGACGACGAGGTGCTGGCCGCGATGGTCAAACTGGCGCGCACCGAGGGCATTCTCGGTGCCCTGGAGAGCTGCCACGCCGTGGCCTGGGTGCTGCGTGCCGCCGGTACCGACGAGCTGCCCACCGGGTCAACGGTGCTGGTGACCCTGTCCGGCCGCGGCGACAAAGACGCCGCCCAGGTGAGGGAGCTGCTCGCATGACCACCGTGACGGTCGGGCGTCCACCCTTGGAACGACACCTCCGCGACCACCGTGACCAGGGCCGCAAGGCTCTCGTGCCCTATGTCACCGCCGGAGTGGTGCCCGGCTGGACCGGGCTGGTCGAGGCGCTGGCCGCGGCCGGGGCCGACGCGATCGAGATCGGATTGCCCTTCTCCGACCCGATGCTCGAGGGCACGACCATCCAGGAGGCCTCACAACGGGCGCTGGAGCAGGGGATGACCACCGAGCGGGCGCTGGCGGCGGTGGCGGAGCTGGACCTCGACATCCCGCTGGTCGTCATGACCTACAGCAATCTGATCCGGCACCGCGGGGCCGGGGTGTTCTGCGAACGTCTGGCCGGCGCCGGGGTGTCCGGGCTGATCCCCGTCGACACCCCGCTGGACGAGGCCTCGCCCCTGGTCGCCGCCGCCCGGTCGCAGGGGATCGAGACCGTGCTGATCGTGGCACCTTCCACTCCACCCGACCGCATCGACGCGATCGCGCGCCTGGGATCCGGGTTCGTGTACGCGTCCACCGTCATGGGAACCACCGGTGAGCGCATCGTGCTCGGTGACCAGGCGGCCGACCTGGCCACCCGGGTGCGGGCGGCCACCGACCGGCCGGTGCTGATGGGTTTCGGCATCTCCGGACCGGAGACCGCGGCACAGGCGGCCCGGCATGCGGACGGTGTGATCATGGGAGCCGCCGTGATGCGCCGGGTGCTGGCGGGCGAGAACGCGGACGAGGTGGCCGGCCTGGTGCGGGAGGTGCGCACGGCCCTGGACGCGATCGTCGAGCCGCATTGGCCCTAATCTGAGGGTGTGGCAGTTGAACCGAAGTACCGCCGGATCGCCGACGCACTGGCCGAGCGGATTCGCGCCGGGGATTTCGGTGCTGATGGCGCCCTACCCCCGCAGCGCGTCCTGAGCGACGAGTACAGCGTGACCCTGATGACTCTGCGTCAGGCACTGAAGGCGCTGCAAGACGACGGGCTGATCGAGCAGAGGGCCGGGCGGGGCACCTTCGTGGTTCCCCCCGAGGTCGCCCACGACCAGGCCAACCTGCGCAGCCTCGCCGACGAGCTGAACACCCAGGGAGTGCCGCTGCGCACCGAGGTGCTCGATGTGCAGACCGGCAAGCTGCCGCGCGAGGTGGCGATCGAATTGGGCATGCCCGCCGAGGCACCCGCCCTGCGGCTGGAGCGGCTGCGGTCGGTCCGCGGAATCCCGTTGCTGCACCAGATCTCCTGGGTGCCGCAGCCGTGGGCCGAGGCGATCGCGGAGGTCGACTTCCGGGTCACCCCGCTCTACGGCGCGATCGGCGAGGCCACCGGCACCCACCCCGAACGGGCCGAGGAAGCCCTCACCGCCGAGGCCCTGACCGCCGGTCTGGCCGGGCTCACCTCGACCGCAGAAGGCCGCCCGGCGCTGGTGATGCGCCGGACGACCTTCGACGGAACGGGCCGGGCCTACGTGGTGGACACGGCCACGATCCTCGACGAGCGGTTGCGGATCGTGACCGACCGCCGCACCTCAGAGGTCACGCACACCTGGCGTTTCGGCTGAGGATCAGTGATCCACGGCCTTCTCGGCGCCCGCACCGGTCAGGGATCGGACCTCCATCTCGGCGTACTTCTCCGCCGAGCCGACCTCCTTGCTGGTGATGGTGCCGAGATAGCCGAGCAGGAAGCCGATCGGGATCGACACGATGCCCGGGTTGTCCAGCGGGAACCAGTGGAAGTCGATCCCGGTGTCGGTGATCATCGACAACGAGGCCCCGGTCTTCGCGTCGATCTTCCCGGAGACCACCGGGGAGAAGATGATCAGCACGATCGCCGAGGTCAGCCCGCCGTAGATGCTCCACAGGGCACCCCGGGTGTTGAACCGCTTCCAGAACAGCGAGTAGAGGATCGTCGGCAGGTTGGCCGAGGCCGCCACCGCGAAGGCCAGGGCCACCAGGAAGGCCACGTTCTGGTCCTTGGCGAAGATGCCGCCGACGATCGCGACCGCACCGATGACCACGGCCGTGATCCGCGCGACCCGGACCTCGTCGTCCGCCCGCACCGAGCCCTTCTTGATCACGTTCGCGTAGATGTCGTGGGCGAACGACGCGCTCGCGGTGATGGTCAGCCCGGCCACCACCGCCAGGATGGTGGCGAAGGCGACGGCCGCGATCACCCCGAGCAGCAAGGTGCCCCCGAGTTCGAACGCCAGCAGCGGCGCCGCCGAGTTGGCCTTGCCCGGGGCGGCCAGGATCTTCTCCGGCCCTACCAGCCAGGCCGCGCCGAAACCGAGCACCAGGGTGAACAGGTAGAAGATCCCGATCAGCAAGATCGCCCAGACCACACTGCGCCGAGCCTCTTTCGAGCTGGGCACGGTGTAGAAGCGCATCAGGACGTGCGGCAGGCCGGCCGTACCGAGCACCAGGGCCAGGCCGAGCGAGATGAAGTCCAGCTTCGTGGTGTCCGTGAGGCCGTACCGCAGACCGGGTTCCAGCAGCGCGGTACCGGCCGGGGAAGCTGCGGCGGCGTCACCGAGCAGCGCGGAGAAGTTCAGCCCGGCCCGGCCCAGCACCCAGACCGTCATCAGGGCGGCGCCGATGATCAACAGCACGGCCTTGATGATCTGCACCCAGGTGGTGCCCTTCATGCCGCCGACCAGCACGTAGACGATCATCAGGATGCCGACGACCGCGATGGTGAGGTTCTGTCCGGCCGAACCGTCCACGCCCAGCAGCAGGTTCACCAGGCCGCCGGCGCCGGCCATCTGGGCCAGCAGGTAGAAGAAGCTCACCGCCAGGGTCGAGATCGCGGCCGCGGTGCGCACCGGACCCTGTCGCAGGCGGAAGCTGAGCACGTCGGCCATGGTGAAACGGCCCGTATTGCGCAGTAGTTCGGCCACGAGCAGCAGGGCGACGAGCCAGGCCACGAGGAAGCCGATGGAGTACATGAAGCCGTCGTAGCCGACCGTCGCGATGGCCCCGGCGATGCCGAGGAAGCTGGCGGCGGAGAGATAGTCGCCGGCGATCGCGATGCCGTTCTGCCGCCCGGTGAAGGCGCGCCCTCCGGCGTAGTAGTCGGCGGCCGTGCGGTTGTTGCGGGAGGCCCGCAGCACGATCCCCAGGGTGATCACGACGAAGACGAGGAAGATCGTGATGTTCAGTGCGGGGCTGCCGATGTCACCGGAAGCCGTTGCCGCAGCAGGCATGGGCCACTTCACTTCGTCTCACCGCTCTCGATGTGCGCGCGCAGGCGGTCGGCGGTCGGGTCGAACTCACGGTCGGCCCAGCGGGCGTAGGTCATGGTGATCGCGAAGGTCGAGACGAACTGCAGCAGGCCGATGATCAGGCCGATGTTGACCCGGCCGATCACCTCGGTGCTCATGAAGTCGGGGGCGTAGGCGGAGAGCGCCACGTAGAGGAAGTACCAGGCCAGGAAGACGCCGGTCAGCGGAAAGACGAACCGGCGGAAGCGCGTACGCAACTCCTGGAACTCGTCGCTCGCCTGCACCTCCTGGTATCCGGTGCCGCCGAGGGGGCGGTCGGGCTGATCGTCGGACATCACAGCTCCTCACATGACTCGGTACGCGTCGATTGCGCAGATGCGCGCCCACTGTGAGCCGGGTCACTCGCCCGCCGATAGGGGTGACCGCCGTCACTTCGGTGGATGGTTCCCGGCGGGCGATGTGCGGTGAATGCGAGAGGGCCGAGCGGTCACCCAGACACGATGAGTGGCCATCCCCGGGCGGTGCGTGATCACCCAAAAACCTTTCCGTGATCATGCAAAACCTCCCCGGAGTTCTAGAACTGTGGTCCGGAGAGTTCTAGAACGCCGGGGAGGATTTGCATGATCACGGAGGAAGTTGAGGAGGGTTACGGCGGGGTGGGGTGATCGCCCCGGTTCAGGTCCAGGGCTTCTGGGGCGTGCAGTCTCACCATGATCGTGTTCACCCCGGGGGTACGGCGGGTGCGCAGGGAGACCACCACCATCACCAGGAACGCCGACGGCACGGTCCAGGCGGCGGGCTGCCCGAGCAGGGCGGCGGGCCAGCCGGACGAGACCGCCCCGGAGACCGTCAGCAGCACGGCGGCACTGGCCAGCAGGCCCCCGACGACCAGCCCGGCCAGCGCCCCGGCGCGGGTCAGGCCCCGCCACCAGATGCCCAGCACCAGCAGGGGGCAGAAGGTGGACGCGGCCAGGGCGAAGGCGAGGGTCACGGTGTCGGCCAGGCCGGTGCGCACACCGAGCAGCGACAGCGTGGCCGGGACCAGCACAGCCAGCGCGGCGCCGACCCGGAACCCGCTGACGCTGGTGCGGAAGCGTCCCCGCAGCAGGTCCTGGCTCAGCACCCCGGCGACGGAGATGGTGAGCCCGCTGGAGGTGGACAGGAACGCGGCGAACGCGCCCGCGGTGAGCAGGGCGGTGGCCAGGTCTCCCCAGGGTTCGCCGAGCATCCGGCCCGGCAGCAGAAGCATCATCGAGTCGGGGCTGTCCAGCAGGTCGCCGGCGTAGATCCGGCCCAGGGCCCCGTAGACCGGCGGGAACAGGTAGAAGGCACCGAGCAGGGCGATCACCGAGAGCACCGTGCGGCGGGCGGCCCGGCCGTCGGGGTTGGTGTAGAGCCGCACCAGCACGTGCGGCAGGCCCATCGTGCCGAAGAGCAGGGCCAGCAGCAGTGAGTAGGTGCGGTAGACCGGGTGGTCCCCACCGCTCAGTGGCTCGGACCACGCAGAACCGGGTACGGACGCGGGGCTCGGGGATCCGTCGGAGTGCCAGGCGATCAGGAGAAGGACGACGGGTAGCGCGATCGCGGTCAGCTTGAGCCAGTACTGGAAGGCCTGCACGAACGTCACCGATCGCATGCCGCCCGCGGTCACGTTCGCCACGACCACCAGCACCGCGATCGCCGTGCCGACCCAGCCCGGCGCCCCGGTGGCCGTGCGCAGGGCCAGCCCGGCGCCGAGGAACTGCGGCAGCAGGTAGAGCCAGCCGATACCGACGACGAGGACGGCGGTGACCCGTCGCACCCCGGCCGAGCGCAGCCGGATCTGCGCGAAGTCGGGCAGCGTGTAGGCGCCGCTGCGACGCAGCGGTGCGGCCACCAGCGCCAGCAGCACCAGGTAGCCCGCGGTGTAGCCGATCGAGTACCAGAGCATGTCGCTGCCGGTCGCGAAGATCAGCCCGGCCACTCCGAGAAAGCTGGCGCCGGAGATGTACTCGCCGCCGATGGCGGAGGCGTTCCAGCGCGGGCTGACCATCCGGGAGGCCACGTAGAAGTCGCTGGTGGTGCGGGACAGGCGCAGGCCGAGGGCACCCACCAGCAGGGTCGCGGCGCAGACCAGGGCAACGGCGATCCAGGTGCTCACCGGCGCCGCAGGATCTCCGTGAAGTCGCGTTCGGCCCGCTCCACGGCGCGCACGTGCCACCCGGCCGCCGCGAACAGCAGCGGGAACACAGCGACCCCGAGCACGATCCAGGCCACCGTCACCGGGCCGACCCGGGTGCCGGCCACCTCGGGCAGAGCCAGGAAGAACAGCGGCAGGGCGCCGAGACCCCCCAGTGTCACGCCGAGCACCACGAGGGCCGGCCGGAGCTGGGAACGCAGCAGGGCCTTGAGGTAGACCTCGCCGACCTCGGTCTGCTCGTCGATCTCCCGGGTGGCCGGGCGGACCTCCGGCCGCGGGACAGCCGACATCCGCGGGCTGGTCACCCGCACCCGCTCGGTCGCTCGCACCCGCTCGGTCGCGCGGGCGCGGTCGTTCGCCCGCGCGCGTTCGGTCACCGGGCGTCCCGGCGGATCAGCAGGTCTTTCACCTGGCGGGTGTGCCGCCGGCTCACGGTCAGGTGGTGGCTGCCGAGCCGCACGTGGAACCGGCCGCCGTCCATCAGCAGCTCGCTCACGTGCCGCATGTTGATCAGGGTGCTGCGGTGGATGCGCACGAAACCGGCCGTGCCCCAGCGATCCTCCAGCGTGCTCAGGGGCACCCGGATCAGGTGGCTGCCCCCGGCCGTGTGCAGCCGCGCGTAGTCGCCCGAGGCCTCGACGAAGAGCACGGTGGAACGCCGCACGAAGCGGGTGACGCCGCCCAGCTCGACCGGGATGTCCTCGTCGCGTTCGGGCACCGGCACGGGCACGGCACTCTGTGCCTCCACCGCCCGTCGCACCGCCTCGGCCAGCCGCTGCGCCCGCACCGGCTTGAGCACGTAGTCGACGGCCCGCACGTCGAACGCCTCCACGGCGTGCTGCTCGTAGGCGGTGACGAAGACCAGGTGCGGGCGGGAGCTGTAGCGGGCCAGCACCCGGGCCAGGTCCAGGCCGTTCAGCCCGGGCATGGAGATGTCGCAGAACAGTACGTCCACCTGCTCGGTCTCGAGGACGCGCAGGGCCTGGGCGCCGCTGTCGGCGGTCAGCACCCGGCCGATGCGGTCGTCCGAACCCAGTAGCCAGGCCAGTTCGGACAGGGCCGGGGGCTCGTCGTCCACCACCAGGGCGCGAAGCGGGCTCGGCGTCGTTGCCATAACGGCTGAGCCTATGGGCCGGGCGGCCCCGCGTGAACTCCCGGAGCGTATTTCGGTACCCGGAAACTCACCTTTGTGCCCGCACCCGGCGCCGTCTCCACCACCAGACCGCACCGGTCACCGAACACCTGGCGCAGCCGGGCGTCGACGTTGCCCAGGCCGACCGACTCCCCGCTCTGCCCGGCCAGGATCCGCTCGATCAGCACCGGATCGGCGCCCACCCCGTCGTCCTCCACCCAGATCAGCGCATCGGCACCGGAGTCGGCGGCCCCCAGGGTGATCAGGCCACCGCCCTCCTTGGCCTGCAGGCCGTGCCGCACGGCGTTCTCGACCAGCGGCTGCACCGACAGGTAGGGCACGGCGACCGGCAGCACCTCCGGCGCCACGCGCAACCGCACGCGCAGCCGCTCGCCGAACCGGGCCTGCTCCAGCACCAGGTAGCGCTCGATGTTGCGCAGCTCGTCGGCCAGCGTGGTGAACTCGCCGCCGGTCCGGAAGGCGTAGCGGGTGAAGTCGGCGAACTCCAGCAGCAGCTCCCGGGCCCGTTCCGGATCGGTGCGCACGAACGAGGCGATCGCGGCCAGGGAGTTGTAGACGAAGTGCGGGCTGATCTGCGCCCGCAGCGCCCGCACCTCGGCCTCGATCGCCCGGGTGCGCGAACGGTCGAGCTCGGCCAGCTCGATCTGGGTGGACACCCAGATCGCCACCTCACCGGTCGCCCGCACCAGGGCCGCGCTGGCCGCGCCGCCGTAGGCGATCAGGGCCCCGACCACGGTCTCGCCGCTGATCAGCGGGGCCACCACGGCACTGCGCAGCGGGCAGTCGAGGACCCGGCAGGGTTGGTCCCCGTCGATCTGGGCGGCGTCGAGCACGCTGGTGCGGCCGTTCGCGATCACCCCGGCCGCATGCCGCCGGGCGTGCTCGCGGTGGTGCACCCCGTCGCCGTCCCACGCCAGCAACCGGGAGCTGTCGGCGAGGGCGACCGCCGGGGTGCCCAGAAGCGTCCTCAGATGACGGATCGCCAGCTGGGCGCTCTCGGGTGTGAGCCCGTCCCGCAGAGGTGGGGCCGCCAGCGAGGCGGTGTGCAGGGTGTCGAAGGTGGCGCGTTCGGCCGGGGTGCCGAGATCGGGACCGCGTCGGCGCCGGCGAAAGGAGAACACGCTGATCATCAGTACCACCATGACGACGAACGCCCCGGCCGCACCCAACCAGCCGTCCGGCGTCATTCGAGCACGGTAGTGGGTGAGGCACAGACACAGAGCACCCGCGAGCACCAGCCACCCGTGGTTCAGCAGGAAAACGACGTCGACCCCGTGCCCCGGCCATCAGCGCCGATCCACGTGCGATGCTCGAAATATGACGTCCCGGAACACCGCCCGACACTTCGCCGACCGGCACCGCACCGGGAACCCGGTGGTTCCGGCCAACGCCGGGGCCGCCGGCTTCGGTGAGGTCAACGGCAGCTTCCGGTGAACGCGCTGCACGAAGACCCCGAACGGTGCGTGCGCATCGTGCAGTCGCACGACGAGCGCTTCGACGGGTTCTTCTTCACCGCCGTGCTCACCACGAAGATCTACTGTCGCCCGAGTTGCCCGGCGGTGCCGCCCAAGCCGAAGAACATGCGGTTCTACCCGAGCGCGGCGGCCGCGGCCGGGGCCGGTTTCCGCGCCTGCAAACGCTGCCGTCCCCAGGCCGCCCCCGGTTCCCCGGACTGGAACGTGCGCGCCGACCTGGTCGCCCGCGCGATGCGCCTGATCACCGACGGGGTGATCGACCGGGACGGGGTGCCGGGTCTGGCCGCCCGCCTCGGCTACAGCGTGCGGCAGGTCGAGCGGCACCTGATGGCCGAGCTCGGCGCCGGTCCACTGGCCCTGGCCCGCATGCAGCGCGCCCAATCGGCCCGGCTGCTGATCGAGAGCACACCGATGCCGTTCACCGAGATCGCCCTGGCCGCCGGGTTCAGCAGCGTGCGTTCGTTCAACGAGACCGTGCGCGAGGTGTTCGCCCTGACCCCGGGCGAGCTCCGCGCCCGGGCCGGATCGCGCGCTCAGACCCAGCCCGGCTCCATCTCCCTGAAACTTCCCTTCCGCCGGCCGTTCTTCCCCGACAACCTGTTCGGCCACCTGGCCGCGACCGCCGTGCCCGGGGTCGAGGAGTGGCGGGACGGCGCCTACCGATGCGCCTTTCGCCTGCCGAACGGCCACGCGATCGCTGCGCTGAGGCCGCTGCCCGACCACATCGCCTGCCAGCTCCGGCTGACCGACCCCCGCGACCTGACCGCGGCGATCAGCCGGTGTCGCTGGCTGCTCGACCTCGACGCCGATCCGGTGGCCATCGACGACCAGCTCGCCCGCGACGAGGTGCTGGCCCCGCTGGTCGAGAAGACGCCGGGCCGCCGGGTGCCCCGCATCATCGACCCCGAGCAGTTCGCCGTCCGGGCCGTTCTCGGCCAGCAGGTCTCGACCGCCGCTGCGCGCACCCACGCGGCCCGGCTGGTGCAGGCCCACGGCGAGCCGATCGACGACCCGGCCGGCGGCCTGACCCACCTCTTCCCTACCAGCCAGGCACTGGCCGAGCTGGACCCCGAGAGTCTGGCCCTGCCCCGCGCCCGCCGGGTGACCCTGTTGCGGCTGGTCGAAGCCCTCAATTCCGGCGACGTCGTCCTGGACATCGGCGGTGACTGGAATACCGCTCGCGAGCAGTTGTCCGCGCTTCCCGGATTTGGTCCGTGGACCGTCGAATCGATCGCCATGCGGGCCCTGGGTGATCCGGACGCATTCATTCCCGGTGATCTCGGGGTGCGGCAGGCCGCGCAACGGCTCGGGCTGCCGGACAAGCCCGGGCCGCTCACGGTGAGGGCCGAGATCTGGCGGCCCTGGCGGGCATACGCGGTGCAGCACCTTTGGGGGACGAGTGGGCACCCGGTCAACCAGATGCCACCGCCCGGTCCGGACATTCTGTGATCGCCTCATTACACAGAGCGCCGATATACCGAATGCGGATTTCTCCAGGCGCCCAGAATTCAATCAAACACCCGTCCAAAGCGTGGTGCGGGCTCAGGTAAACACCTGATTCACCGGCTTTCCCGGCTGGGGCCGGAGAAATTCAAGAAAACTATGGTCATGGACCTGGTCGCGGGGGCGTGCAAGGAGGGACGCCGGGACGCCCGTGCCGGTGGGGCGCTCCCGCGGTCAGGTCTCTCAGCCCGGATCCACCGGCCAGCATGAGTGATGTCACCGCAAAATAGGCCGCGGGTGCCCGCTGACCTGGGATGATGTTCTTGCGACGGAATATCAGCCCGAGGATCAAGGAAGCACCCGCGAGATGCG